>JACPFR010000024.1 GCA_016182905.1 Elusimicrobiota bacterium | reverse complement strand
CGGCGTCGAGATGGTCATGCCGGGAGACAACATCGACATCGAGTGCGAGCTGATCGCCCCGATCGCGATGGAGAAGGGTCTGCGTTTCGCCGTTCGCGAAGGCGGCCATACCGTGGGTGCCGGCGTCGTCGCCGACATCGTGGCGTAAGGGGCGACTATCATGGGCGATCGAGTCATAGTCATCCTGGGCTGCACCGTCTGCAAGAACAAGAACTACCACTTCCAGCGCGGCAAGAAGAAGGAATTCAAGCTGGAGATGAAGAAGTTCTGCCGCGCCTGCGGCAAGCAGGTCGCGCACAAGGAAGTGAAGTAGGACTTAAACGAGCGATCTGCGGGGGTGTCCGTTAATTGGCTAAACGAGCGGTCTCCAAAACCGCCCCTCCAGGTTCGAGTCCTGGCGCCCCCGCCAGATCGCGCAATTTAGACGTGAGCCGTTAGAGAGAACATGAATCAAGCGACGCAGTTCCTGAAGGAAGCCGTTTCCGAGCTCAAGCAGTCCACCTGGCTGACCCGTCAGCAGGCCATCGACTCCTCGAAGGCGATCATCGTCCTCGTGGCGCTGATGTCCCTGTACGTCGCCGGCGTCGACTACGTGCTGTCCGTGCTCATCAGGGCCGTCCTGGGGCGATAACATGACCGAGACCACCACTACCACGGGCCGCCGCGGCTGGTTCGTCGTTCACACGCAGTCCGGCTACGAAGACCGCGTCCACAAGCTGCTCCTCCAGAAGATCGACAACGAGAAGCTCCAGGACAAGGTGTTCAGCGTCCTGATCCCGACCGAGGACGTCGTCGAGGTCAAGAAGAACAAGAAGAAGATCACCAAGCGCAAGTTCTTCCCCGGCTACGTGCTCGTGGACATGATCATCGACGAGGTCACCTACTGGATGATCAAGGGAGTCCCCGGCGTGACCGGCTTCCTGGGCGACGCCAACCCCACCCCGCTTCCCGAGGAGGAGATGAAGGCCATCCTCGACCTCACCAACACCGCCGCCGCGGGCAAGCCCCGGCCGGCCGTTCAGTTCGAGAAGGGCGAGAACATCCGCATCGTCGACGGCCCCTTCCGCCACTTCATCGGCGTCGTCGAGGAAGTCTCCGAGGCCAAGGCCAAGATCAAGGCCATGGTCACCATCTTCGGCCGCCCGACCCCCGTCGAGCTCGATTTCCTGCAGGTGGAGAAGATCTGAGCGCGATCGAGGCCGAGGTCATGCCCCCCGCCCCCGACTTCGAGGGCGTCAAGGTCAAGGTGGCGCACGTGCGCTCGCTCGGCCTCGTCGGGGCTTTCCTGGCCCTGATGACGATGCTGGCCGCGATCGGCTTCGGGTTCCTGATGCTGTTCGGCAAGGCGCTGGTGGCCGCGCTGCTCGTCAAGTTCCTGTGGCCGGCGGTCTTTTCCGCCGAGTTCACGCAGTTCGTTTTCGGCTCGGAGTCGGTGCCGTTCTGGAAGGTGTTCCTCCTCATGATCCTCGGAAGCGTGGTCGCCAAGATGCTGCGGCCGACGAAATGGGGACGCTGAGATTTAAGACGCACGAAGAGAGGTTGTAAAAAAGTCATGGCGAAGAAAGTCAAAACGCAGATCAAGCTTCAGATTCCCGCCGGCGCCGCGAACCCCGCGCCGCCCGTCGGCCCCGCGCTCGGTCAGCACGGCGTCAACATCATGGATTTCTGCAAGCAGTTCAATGAAAAAACCCGGACTCAAGAGCCTGGGATGCTCATCCCGGTCGTCATCACCGTGTTCGAGGACCGCTCGTTCTCGTTCATCACCAAGATGCCCCCGTCTCGTCCCTGCTGAAGAAGGCTGCGGGCCTGGCCAAGGGCTCGGGCGAGCCGAACCGCAACAAGGTGGGCAAGATCACCAAGAAGCAGGCCGAGGACGTGGCGAAGGCGAAGATGCCGGACCTCAACACCAAGGACCTCGCCGCCGCGACCCTCATGGTCGAGGGCACCGCCCGCTCGATGGGCATCGAAGTCACGAAGTAACCCGACGAAGCCGTTTAAATATGGAAAAGACCGAGCCTGATCGTTAACGAGGCGCTAGCAGGTCTAGGAGACAAGAAAATGGGCAAGAGATACGACGCGCTGGTGAAGGACATGGACCTCATGAAGCTGAACCCGCTTCCCGCGGCCATCGAGGTCGTCAAGAAGTGCGCGAACGCCAAGTTCGACGAGACCGTCGAGCTGCACGTCCGCCTCGGCGTGGACCCGAAGCAGGCGGACCAGCAGGTCCGCGGAGTCGTCGGCCTGCCGCACGGCCTCGGCAAGTCCAAGAAGATCGCGGTCGTCGTCCGCGGCGACAAGCAGAAGGACGCGAAGGCCGCCGGCGCGGACCTAGTCGGCGCCGAGGACTTGATCGAGCAGATCTCGAAGGGCTTCACGGACTTCGACATCCTCGTGGCGACCCCCGACATGATGAAGGACCTGTCCAAGCTCGGCAAGGTCCTCGGCCCGAAGGGACTGATGCCCAACCCCAAGAGCGGCACGGTCACGATGGACATCCCCAAGACCGTCAAGGAGCTCAAGGCCGGCCGCGTCGAGTACAAGGTCGACGATTACGGCATCATCCACGTTCCCGTCGGCAAGGCGTCCTTCCCGGCCGCCAACCTCGTCGGCAACGCCAAGACCGTCCTCGACGCCATCCTCAAGGCCAAGCCGTCCGCCTCGAAGGGCGTCTACATGATCAGCGTGACGGTGGCCTCCACGATGGGCCCCGGCATCAAGGTCGAAGTCAGCGACAAGGCCGCCGCTTAAGCCCGAACGCCGGAAAAACGAAGGCCCCCGCTCGCGCGGGGGCCTTCTGTTTTTGACGACGACGCCGGCGCTACGGCCCGCTGACGGCCACCAAAGTGGCGTCCACGTCGTTCGCGCGGGTCACGACGACGTAATTCTTCTTGTCCGCCTTGAAGCGGAAGCTCTTCAGGTCGTACAGCGCGGCCATGTCGCGCAGGAAGGCGCGGGGGTCGAGCGACGCCTCGGCCAGCGCGTACAGGCTGCCCGCGTACTGGCCGTTGCGCTGATGATAGGCCGCCTGCAGGGTCTTGACCTCCTCGAGACCCGCCTTGGCGTGCGAGACGGTCATGATCTTGAGGTAGCGGGGCTCCCAGATGCCGCTCCAGCCCGCGGCCAGCGCGAACGCGATGACGAGCGTCCCCGCCGCGAGGCGGACCGCCGCGCCGCGCGCGCCGCCCTCGCGGCGGTCGCTGAGCACCGTGCTGCCGGCCGCGAAGTCGTGCCACGCTCGCCCGTTCGGGTCCACGAGGGCCCAGAAGAAGCCCAGGGTCAAGAACGAGCTCGGCACGTAGCCGAGCGCGCGCATGATGGCGCGCCCGAAGTCGAGAGGCTCCCCGTCGGCGTCGGCCACGCGCAGGCCGAGCAGGAGCTTGCCCAAAGTCGCGCGCCCGTCGCAGGAGAGCAGCGCCTGATACACGATGAAGAGCGCCGCCAGGATGGCGATGACGCCGGTGCCCTTCTCGTTGAGCAGGACCGGGAGACCGGGGTCGGAGGCCTTGAGGATCAGGACCCAGGCCGCGGCGAACAGCGCGTAGTCGACCGCGAAGGCCAACGCGCGCTCGGCGAACTCCGCTTTTCGGGAGACGTGATGATGTTGGCTCATGGTATCCTCAGGGGACCGGCTGATTCGCGTCGGCGCTGGCCTTGATGTACGCGGTCAGCTTCTCGCTGATCTTGCAGTGCTTGTCCACGACGTCAGGCTTCTCGGGGTTGCGGAAGGACGGGCTGTCCGACTCGTCGCCCAGGCCCAGATCCTTGGCGCACGCGTTCACCGCCGTCTTCAGGTCCGCCTGACGCGCGGCGTCGACGGGCCACTCCTTGTCGAACCAGAACCGCGTGAACGCCGTCAGCTTCGGGCTGTTGCCGGTGATCTCGGCCAGCTTCTTGAGCCGCGGACTCCCGGCCGTCGTGTAGTCCTTCCTCAAGGTCTCCACGGACCGCAGGATCGAGTCGCCGAAGCCTTTGGCCAGCTCGGCGTCCGCCTCCGCGCGCAGCTTAGCCGGGTCGCGGGCGCCCTTCTCCGCGGCCGTGAGCGCGTCGATCTTCTTCTTCGCCTCCGCCTCGATGATCGCCTTGGACTCGGCGCACCAGGCCTCGGCCGCGGCCGCCGCCTCCTCGCGCTTGGCCTTCGCGATGGCGGGGGCGTCGAAGAAGTCCTTGGCGATCGCCGCGGCCTCCTCCTTCTTCTTCCTGCAGGCGACGTCGGAGGCGGCCAGCTGCTCCAGCCGCTTCTTCTCGACGTCGTTGCGGGACTTCACGTTGTCGCTGGCCATATCGGCCGCGGCGGCGCGCTTGCGCGCGGCGTAGGTCTCGTAATCGTTCCGGATGAGGTCCTTGGGGTTGCTGCAGCCCGCGGCGCCTTCCTTGATCGCCTTCGGCGAGGGCGGGAGAGTCCTCGCGAGCTCGGCTTCCGTCGTGCCCAGGCCGGTATACAGCGCCTGGCCGGGCTGGCCGCTGCCGCCGAGCGCGGCCCACACCGCCTTATGCCGCGCGTCCTCCTTGGCGCCCGAGACGATGAAGCGGGAGATCATGCCAGCGACGTCGTTGCGCACCGAGGCGTCGTTCTCCACGGCGGAGGGCACGACGCTCGTCAGGGAGACCTTCTTGCCGTTCTGACTGAACACCACGACCTTGCTCCCGTCCGCCTGGGTCTCGACGGTCGCGGTGCGCGCGGCCGCGAGCATCTCCTCCCGGGCCTTGGCCATCGCCATCCCGTCGGGGGACTTCGCCCAGTCCGCGCCGTGCCGCTCGATGTTGCCCGCGTACATGTTGTCGAGAGCCTGGTAGTCGCTCGACTCCTCCAGGCGCTTGATCACGGCCGCCGACAGGGAGTTCGCGGGCTGCTTCGCCGCCTCGGCGGAGGTGCGGGCGGACACGCCGTACTGGGCGAGCGTCTTTCCGTTGAGGCGCTTCTTGGCCGCCTCGAAGATCTTGTCGACCTGCGCGGAGCGGATGGCGACCAGGTTCCGCAGGCCCAGATCGACGGGGTCGAGCAGGGCCGCGGCGCGCGGGCCCTGGTCGGCGAGCTCGGGGACCGTCCCCGGCCCGACCAGCGCGGTCAGCGCCGCGCCGTACTTCTCGTTCTTCAGCGCGTTGGCCCTCTCCGCCTCGACCAGGACGAACTCCTTGGGCAGGCCCGAGGTGAAGTCGTTCAAGCCGGGGGTCGCGCCGGCGACGCGCTTCTTGAGGAAGTCCTCCGATTTGCCCAGGCGTCCCAGCTCCGCCTCCAGGGCCAGCACCGCCACGCGGAACTTGATGACGGAGTCCCCGAGGGTGGGACCGTCGTTGATGAGCTTGCGCATCGTCGGGAGGAGCTGCTCCGGCGCGACGGTGACGGGCGTCCACTTGTCGTCGGCGAGGATGGTGACCAGGCGCGGCTTGATCGCCCCGATCGGTCCGCCGGAGGTGCCCTTCGAGAGCTCGGCGAGCGGCTTCTCGGACGTCGTGAAGTCCGCGAAGCCGAGGGCCTTCGCGGCGTCGATGACCTCGTCGCCCGCGGCGACGACCGCCGCGGCCTTCGCGTCGACGGCCCCGAAGAAATCGTCGACGGCGAGGACGAGACCGATGTGCTGGGCGACGGCGGCGTCCTTCCAGAAATCCCCGGCCGCCTTGTTGCGCCAGCTCAGCGCCGCGCCGCCGGCGGGCTCCGCGGTCGCGAGCTGGCGCCAGGTCGCGGCGTCGCAGCTCTTCGCGTGGCCGAACTTGAGCTTGAAGGAGTCTCCGACGATCTCGACGCGCTCGTCGGAGACGGTGCGCCCGGACTGAGACATGAGCGCCTGCGTCTTCTCGAGCCATTCGGAATCGCAGCGGTGGCCGGCCTTGGGCTCCGCGGCCGCCGGGAGGGCGGCAAAAAGGAGGAGCAACGCGAGCAACGAGGGGGTATTCATGGGGTTCTCCAGGGACGATTAAAGGATAAGCCCGGCCCCTGGTTTTGTCAAGGCCTCGCGAACTTACAAGCCGGCGGGCGGTCAGGCCTTCAGTCGTCTTCGGCGCCCGCTTTGACGCGGGGCGGCTTGCCCGCGGCGAGCCAGCCCAGGTAGGCCTCGAGGAAGGGATCCAGGTCGCCGTCCATGACGTTGGCGATCTGGGAGGTCTGCTCGCCGGTGCGCAGGTCCTTGACCATCTGGTAGGGCATGAACACGTAGGAGCGGATCTGATGGCCCCAGGCGATGTCGCCCATCTCGCCGTAGTGCTTCTCGACGGCCGAGCGCTTCTTGTCGAGCTCGATCTGGTAGAGCTTCGCCTTGAGCATGCGCAGCGCGTTCATGCGGTTCTGCAGCTGCGAGCGCTCGGTCTGGCAGGCGATGACGAGGCCGGAGGGCTTGTGGCGTATGCGCACCGCGGTCTCGACCTTGTTGACGTTCTGGCCGCCGGCGCCGCCGGAGCGGAACGTCTCGAGCTCGAGGTCGGCGTCGTTGACCTGGATGTCGATCTCGTCCTCGATGTCGGGCACCACGTCTAAGGAAGCGAACGAGGTGTGGCGGCGCTTGTTGGCGTCGAAGGGGCTGATGCGCACGAGGCGGTGCACGCCCATCTCCCCCTTGAGGAGGCCGTAGGCGTTGGGGCCCTTGATGAAGGCGGACAGGCTCTTGAGGCCGGCGCCGTCGCCCTTGGCCAACTCGGTGATGACGACCTCGTAGCCGTTCTTCTCGCACCAGCGCGTGTACATGCGCCACAGCATCTCGGCCCAGTCGCAGGCCTCGAGGCCGCCGGCGCCGGAGTGGATGCTGACGATCGCGTCGTCCTTGTCGAACTCGCCGGAGAGCTTCAGGCGCAGGTCCATCGCGCGCAGCAGCTTTTCGGCCTCGGCCAGGCCCTTGGCGGCTTCCTTTATCTCCGCCTCGTCCTGCATCTCGGTGGCGAGCTCGCAGTGCGCCTTCAGGTCGTCGAGGGTGACTTGGGCCTTGTCGTACTCGGCCAAGGTCTTCTTGAGGTCGTTGAGCTCCTTCGACTTCTTCTTGGCCTTGATCGAGTCCGTCCAGAACGACGGCTCGCCCGCCTCGGCCTCGCGCGCGGACACCTCCTTGCGCAGCTTGTCGAGGTCGAGCAGCCTGCCGATCTTGGCGAGCAAAGCCCGCATCTCGTCGATCTTGTTGGAGGTCTCGGTGAACATCAAGGTATTCTAGAAAATCTAGGTGCCAGGCCTCCCATTATCCCATTGCCCGATACAGCGCAGGCGAGTAATGGGATAATGGGAGGCCTGGCACCATCAACGGGCGAAGAGCTTCAAGGTGGAGGCGTGCAGCCTCGCCGTATCCTCTGGGGTGGGGCCGTAGCCGCCGCCGAGGGTGACGGCGACGGGGACCTGGTAGACGCGGCAGATGTCGTAGACCGCCCTATCGCGGTCCTGGATGCCGGTCTCGGTGAGCTTGAGGCCGCCGAGGCGGTCGTACTCCCAGACGTCGACTCCCGCTTGATAGATCACGAGGTCGGGCTTGGACTCCATCACGGCCCGGAGGCCGTGGCGGAGCTTGTCGCAGTACTCCGCGTCGCCGGCGCCGGGGGCGAGCTCGATGTCGAGCGAGCTGCGCCGGCGGATCTCCGGATACAGGCCGTGCTGCTGCATCGAGAACGTGAACGTGTCGGGATCCATCTCGAAGAGGGACGCCGTGCCGTTGCCCTGGTGGACGTCGAGGTCGATGACCGCCGCGGTCTCGATCATGCCTTCGGAGCGCAAAGACAGGATCGCGAACGCGATGTCGTTCACCGCGCAATAGCCCTCGCCGTGATCTTTAAAAGCGTGGTGGGCGCCTCCGCCCGCGTGGAGCCCGACGCCGGTCTCGAGCGCGTGCCGTGCCGCCAGCAAGGTCCCCCCCGCCGCTAAACGGTGAGCGCGCGCGATCTCGGGAGAGAACGGGAGCTCCAGGCGGGATATATCGGCCGGGCTCAAAACGCCGGTCATGAGCTTCTCGACCCAATCGCGGCTATGAACGAGAAGGAGCGCCTGCCGCGACGGCTCCGCCGGCTCGACGATCTCGGCGAAAGGCCGGCACGCCTCCGCGGCCAGACGGAATTTTCTCGTCGAGAACGCATGCTCGCCGTAATCGACCTCGTACTTCGGCGAGTACACCACCCGGGGCTTCATGACTTATCCACCCCATCCCCCGCTCGACTGTCGTCAACGACCGTTGAAGCCAGGAAACGCGTCGGGGCGACGGCAAGGACCAGAAGAATGCACAAAGCACCCAGCCAGTCCCCGTGCCTCGTATAAAAGGAACGGTCGGGGAAGGCGTCCCGCAGCGGAATCTCGGCGTCGAGCCGCCCGCGCTCGTCCAGCGCGAGTTCCGCGGTCGTCACGCCCCACGGGTCGATGACGGCGGACACCCCGTTGTTGCCGGAGCGGATCACGGTCAGGCGGTTCTCGATGGCGCGGAAGCGGTTGACGCGGTAATGCTGGCGCGGGCCCCAGGTGTCGAGGTACCAGGCGTCGTTGGTGATGTTGATCATCAGGCGCGCGCCGCGCGCGGCGTCGAGGCGCGGCCAGCGCGGGAAGATCGCCTCGTAGCAGATGGTGACGGCGGTCGGCCCCCACGCGGTCTGGAGCAGCGGCTGGCGGGCCGCCCCGGCCTCCATGTCGCCGAGGTTGTCGAGGACCATCAGCCAGCGGTCGATGACGAAGCGCGGCACGAAGCGGCGCAGCGGCACGAACTCGCCGAACGGCACGAGCTGGCGCTTGGAGTAGCGGCCGTCGAGGCGTCCGTCCGGCGCGATCAGCTGCACCGCGTTGGCCGGGCCGCCGTCGCGGTCGGCGGCCGCGATGATCCCGACGAGGTGCTGCGCGCCGAGCTTCACGGCCCAGCGCGCGGACTCGGCCACGGGCTCGGAGCGGAGCGACCAGCGCGGGATCGAGGTCTCCGGCCAGACGACGAGCGCGGGCGGCGACGGCCGCGGGCGGGACAGCAGGTCCTCGTAGCCAGCGAGGATCTCCGCGATCCAGCGCTCGTCCCACTTGTGATATTGGTCCACCACCGGCTGGAGGATCTCGACGCGGGCGGAAGGCTCCCGGTCGTCGGGCCGCGCGGCGAGGACGTAGGCGCCGTGGCCCCAGACGCCGGCGGCGAGCGCGAGCGAGGCCGTCAGGGCCGCGGCGGCGCGGTCGTCGCGGTCCTCGAGCCAGGCCTCGGCGAGCGACGCGTTGAAGAGCATCAGGACGAAGTCGAGCAGGTGCGGCCCGCCCCAGGACCCGCCCTGCAGCAGGGCGAGGTTCGACCACTGGGTGTAGCCGAGCAGGTCCACGCCGAAGCGCGGCGTGAAGCGGGACGCGGCCGAGGCGACGGCGGTCCAGCACAGCGCCCAGACGAGGGGCCGCAGCGCGCGCGGCAGGGACTCCGACAGCGCGCGGGCCAGCGCCGCGGCGGCCGCCCAGCTCGCGGCGAGCAGGGCCGACAGCCCGAGCACGGCGAACGCGGCGACGACGGCGGGGACCTGGGCGAAGCGGCACGTCGCGTAGATCCAGTGCAGCGCGACGACGTGGTAGGCGAGGCCCGCGGCGAAGCCGGCCAGCGCGGCGCCGCGGGGCGCCGGCGCGCCGTTGGACGCCAGGACCAGGGGAACGAGAGCGAACCAGGCGAAGCCCCACAGCCCCCACGACGGAAGGCCGAGGGCCGCGAGGGCCCCGCCGAGGGCCGCGGCGCTCAGTTGGGCGCGTCGGCCCCGTGGCATTTCTTGTATTTCTTGCCGGAGCCGCAGTAGCAGGGGTCGTTGCGGCCGATGCTCTGGATGGCGTTGGGCACCGCGCCGCCGCCGGACAGGATGCTCTTCGGGGCGGCGGGCCTGACGGGGCGCGACGGCTCGGGCGGCGCGTCGGCTCCGGACGTCTCGCTCGCCTCGGGGTGGACGGCGACGATCGGCGGGGGCGCCACCGGGGCCTTGGGGGCCTCGACGCGGAAGACGTACTCGACGGTCTGCTCGCGCACGCGCCCGAGCAGGGCCTCGAAGTAGCGGAAGGACTCCTTCTGATACTCGACCTTCGGGTCCTTCTGCGCGTAAGAGCGCAGGAAGATCGCCTTCTTGAGATGGTCGAGGTCGTAGAGGTGGTTCTTCCACGCCTTGTCGATCATCTGGAGCATGACCATCTTCTCGACTTCCTTGAAGTCGTAGCCGGTGAAGTCGGCGGGGCGGCGCGAGTAGACGTCCATCGCGGCCTTGAGGAGCTGGCTCTTCAGCGGCTCCTTGGACAACCGCTTCGCCTCCTCGGCCGTCGGGATCCAGGCGATCGCGAACGTGCGCTCGAGGTAGGCGGACAGCTCGATGAGGTTCCAGGTCCGCGAGTCGTTGTCGTCGGGGATCGCGCTCTCGACCGCCTCGGCCACGTCCTCGGAGATCATCGCCTTGATCTGTTCGCCGACGGTCTCGCCGAACAGCACCTCGTCGCGCAGCTTGTAGACGACCTCGCGCTGCTTGTTCATCACGTTGTCGTAGTCTAGGAGCTGTTTTCGAATGTCGAAGTTGTGGGTCTCGACCCGGCGCTGCGCGTTCTCGATCTGATAGGAGACGAGGCCGGACTCGATGACCTCGCCCTCCTTCATGCCGAGCTTCTCCATCAGGGGCGCGATGCGGTCCGAGCCGAACAGGCGCATCAGCTCGTCGTCGAGAGCGAGGTAGAAGCGGGTGGAGCCGGGGTCGCCCTGGCGGCCGCAGCGGCCGCGAAGCTGGTTGTCGATGCGGCGCGACTCGTGACGCTCGGTGCCGAGGACGTGGAGGCCGCCGAGGTTCTTGACGACCTCGTACTCGGCCTGGTCCTGCGGGTTGCCGCCGAGCAGGATGTCCGTGCCGCGTCCGGCCATGTTCGTCGCGATGGTGACCGCGCCCTTGCGGCCGGCCTGGGCGATGATCTCGGCCTCCATCTCGTGGTACTTGGCGTTGAGGACCTGGCAGGGCACGCCCTTGTGGCGCAGCATCGAGGCCAGCTTCTCCGACTTCTCGATCGAGCGCGTGCCGACGAGGACGGGACGGCCGACCTTCCACAGCTCCATGACCTCGTCGACGATCGCGTTGAACTTCTCGCGCTCGCTCTTGTAGACGAGGTCGGGCAGGTCCTCGCGGCTCGAGGTCCGGTTCGTCGGGATCTCGCGGACCTCCATGCCGTAGATCTCCTGGAACTCGTCGGCCTCGGTCATCGCCGTGCCGGTCATGCCCGAGCGCTTCTTGTAGATCTTGAAGAAGTTCTGGAAGGTGATCGTCGCGAGGGTCTGGTTCTCCTCGCGCGGGGACAGGTTCTCGTGGGCCTCGACGGCCTGGTGCAGGCCGTCGGACCAGCGGCGGCCGGGCATGAGGCGGCCGGTGAACTCGTCGACGATGATCACTTCCCCGTCCTTGACGACGTACTCGACGTCGCGCTTGTAGAGGTGCCACGCGCGCAGCGCCTGGGTGATGTGGTGGACCCACTCGCCCTCGAGGTCGTCGTAGAGGTTCGTCAGGCCGAGGAGCGCCTCGCACTTCGAGACGCCCTCCTCGGTGAGGATGGCGGTGTGGTTCTTCTCGTCGACGATCGCGTCAAACCCCTTCTGAAGGTCGGTCCCCTGGTACTTCGCCTGGATCTCGTCCTCCTCCGTGATGATGCGGACCTTGAGGTGCGGGATCAGCTTGTTGACGATCGCGTAGCGCTCGGTGGACTTCTCGGCGGCGCCGGAGATGATCAGCGGGGTGCGCGCCTCGTCGATGAGGATCGAGTCGACCTCGTCGATGATCGCGTAGTAGAGGTGCTGCAGCACGCGCTCGTCCTTGCGCACGACCATGTTGTCGCGCAGGTAGTCGAAGCCGAGCTCGTTGTTGGTGATGAAGGTGATGTCGCAGCGGTAGGCGGACTGCCGCTCCTGGGTGGAGGCGTCGTGCTGGACGCAGCCGACGGTCAGGCCGAGGAAGCGGTAGACGGGACCCATCCACTCGCTGTCGCGCTTGGCCAGGTAGTCGTTGACCGTGACGATGTGGCAGCCCTTCCCGACGAGCGCGTTCAGGTAGGCGGGAGCGGTCGCGACGAGCGTTTTTCCTTCGCCGGTGCGCATCTCGGCGATCGAGCCGTTGTGCAGGACCATGCCGCCCAGCAGCTGGACGTCGAAGTGGCGCAGGCCGATCGAGCGCTTCGCGGCCTCGCGGCACAGGGCGAAGGCCTCGGGGAGGACCTCGTTGAGGGCCGCGGTCTCGGCCTCCTTGCGCTCCTTGCGCTGGTCCTCGTCGTTCTCGGGGACCGCGATGGCGGAGAACAGCTCGGCGACGCGGGCTTTGAGGGCGGCCGTGCGGACCGGGAAATCGGCGTCGGACAGGCCCTGGACCTCGGCCTCGAAGGCGTTGCACTGGGCCAGCAGAGGGGCGAAGCGCTTGAGCGTGCGCTCGCTGGGCGTGCCGAAGATCTTCTCGAAAGTGGCTTTGATCATGGGTAAGACCTCCAGTGTAGCAATTTCGCCCGGACCTGGATAAACGCCGGCAGCGGTCACAGCAGCGGTACGACCCATTGCACGACCCGAATTACTCCCTTATAATTGCGCGTGATCCCAATGGCGGCGTTAGCGGTGGCGCTCATGGCATCGCCCGGGCGCGCCGACGATCCCGCGGGCGAACTGTGCACGTTGACGAATTGCTCCGGGATCGACTTCGGGACCCCCCGCGGCCGGCCCGATTTGGAGCCGTATTCGGAGCCGAAACGGTGCCGCGAATGCGAGCTCGAGACGCTGCGGCGGCTCAATGACAGCATCGCGAACATGGAGCATCCGAAGCCGGTCGGCCCTCTGGCCGATACGCGCAGCATCCTCGGCGAGGACGTAATTCTCGCGAACGCCGGACTCATAACTCTCACGGCCGGACGGCGGCTCGCGTCCTTTTATCCTCCCGCGAGCCTAGTCCTTAATTCCATCTCCGCGCTGATGCTGTTGAATTCGCTGGAGGACGCCCGCCAAACCGTGGCCGCCGGCGGAACCGCCGTCCCCGTTTGGCTCAACAGGCTCAGCTTCTCCCGGCCCGCGTCGAAACCCTGCGCCGAGCTCGTGGCCGACGCCCGCGCCGCGTGCGCGGGCGCGTCGCCGGCCGGCTGTGAACAGGGCGAGGACTGTAAAACGCTTCTCGCGAAACGAGCCCCCCTTCTGGACTGCGACCGGGCGTATCTCGAGGTCAAGAAGAAGGACTGTCCCGGCCTTCCAGATTCCGATCGAGGCAAAATGGAGGAGAACCTCGCCGACGTGAAAAAGTGCGGGCGCCTCATCGGCCAAAATCCCGCCTGCTGTCCCGACGAGGTGACGACTCAAAAGAAAAAGACCTGCAAATCATCCCGCCGCGGCGACAACACGTGCAACGAACAGAATAGTATGACGCTCGCGTCTTTGACGAGCTTATCCGGCCCGAGCGTATCGGCACTTTGCGCCTCCGCGCTGGCGAATCAAACCGCCGCGAACGCCTGCCGGGCGGCGCGCATGGCCGAGGCCGAGCAGTGCTACGGGCGGCAGCTCGACGCCGGGCATGTCGAGGCCCTGAACCTGATGGCCGACGTCGAGGAAGGCTGCGCCGCGTTTCTTAGAGCCGCGAGGAGCTTCCGCTTATGTCCGTGATCCAAAGTCCGTCCTTCGAGCGCTGGCTCGAGCACGCTTTCGACCACCCGGAGAATGACCCGAAGTGGCATCGCCGACCCGACAGCGAGTATTGGTCAGGGGAGCCTTCTCTCAAAGCCGAGTATATCGCCAGGACCTTCGAGCGCGGCGATGAGCACCTCGCCCGCTTCAGCGACCAGCAGATTGAAGCCGGATTCTGGATGATCATCGGTCGGGGCTACGTTGGCGCGGCTCTCGGCGACGAGGTGCCGGCCGAGCAGAGGCTGCGCTTGGTCCGGTCGACCTACGCTCTTTTTTCGAGGCTTTTCGCTGCCCGCTGCCGCCGGCTCGAGCTGGGCGGAGATTCCCCTCTCTACCGTATCTGCTATATGTTCTGGGAGATTTTCCCTCTCGAAAACAAGCCGGAGCACGCCCGGGACGCCGCGCTTTGCGAGGAAAAAATATCGGCCATCGAGCGGATACTGGGGATCGACAACCCGATGTGCCAATATTCGGCTCTTCACGGGCTCGGGCACGCGCAGCTCGAAGTTCCCGAGCGGAGCGCGGCGATCATCGATTCCTGGCTCGTGAAGCACGAGAAGGCCGATCCGCGCTTGCGCGAGTACGCGCAAGCCGCCCGCACCGGAGATGTCCAATGAGAACGGAGCTTGCGGCCGCCGCCATCGCGACGATATTAACCCTCGCGTCCGCGGCGCGGGCCGAAGTCTATTCCGTGCCGGCCTTTCCGGTGACGCTGCGCTTCACGGCCGACGCCCAGAGCCCGTTCTGCTCCTCCGCGGAGCTGTCGCGCCGCATCGCGCCGTATTTCGCGACGATCGGCGGAACGGAGCTCCAATATCCGGATCTCGACCTGCGCTGCGAGACCCACGACGCGGAGCGCGTCCGCTTCCGGCTCATCGACGAGAACGGGAAGACGGCCGACGAATTCAAAGTCACGGTTCTGGACGATCGAGACACGTTCGATCAGACCGCCTTTCTAGTCGCGCGCCGGCTGGCGACCGGACGCAAGACTATCCGCGCGGCGCTGACCGCGTTCCGCGGCCGCGCTCGATACGGCTACGGCCGAGGCGGCACGAGCGACTTCGAAGCCGGCCGTTGGGAGCCTGCCGCCGGTTCGTTCTATAGGGCGCTGGAAAGCGGCCTTGAGCCGAGCTACTTGTACTTCGGGCTCTACGCTTCGCATGCGAAACTGGGCCACGCGGCGCAAGCTCGGTGGTATCTGATGATGTACTGCAAATCGGAAGGCAAGAATCCCGCGAAGCTCGACGCCCAGGCGCTGGCCTATCTGCGGGAGATGCCGCGATCCGCCGACACGCCCGAGGCATTCGATCTCTCCCGTTTCGAGATCATGCGCGACGGACAGAATTGGGACGGCGTGATCTGGGAGTTGAGAAAACTCGTCGAGGCCGCGCCCTGGGGAGTCGAGGCTTACGAGATGCTGGCCGACTCCTACAAGGCGATCGGCTGGGATCTGTTCGAGGAGAATTGGCGGCAGCGCGCCAAGCTGGCGCGCAAGACCGCGAACGATGATCAGCTTCACCGGAGGCTTCTTGATGCGCTTGAAGGTCCTTAGCGCCGTCGCCGCCTGCCTGCTCGCCGCGATTCCATCCGCCGCCGAGACCTGGAGCAGGATCGAGATCCTCGGAGCGCTCGGAGGCAGCGGCGGCGTCTACGGCTTCGATGCCTTCGGACTCGGAGTCTATCACCCGCGCTACGGCCTGGGCGTCGGCACTCGTCTCATGGAGACGCGTTGGCAGACTTGGGATCTTCCCCGCAAAGGCGGCTTGCCCGATGCGTCTGCGCACGCCATGTTGATGCCCTTTCCCTTGGAAGTTCGCGTGATCCTCGCCAGTTGGGAGGGCGGCATGTTCCGCGACACCGCCGCTTCCGTCGAATCCACCAACGGCCGCGTCGAGCTCTTCGGATCCTATTGCCCTTGGGCCTATTTTGGCCAGTTGAACGAGGTCCAGACCGACCGCTTCGGAGCCGAAAGCCGCGCCCCGGTGGCCGGCTTCATAAGGGCTAAGACGCTGGACTGGGGGCTGATGTACGACGCGGGAAAACTATGGTCCGTCAGCGTAGGCCGCTTCGAGTTCCGGACGCGCGAGGGCGACGTTTTTCGCTCGCGGAGCGACGGCCGGTGGTACGCGATGGCGCGCGTCTACTGGGGCCGCACGCACGGCAAGACGATCGGCTCAAGCCCCTTGCACATCTTCCGAGACGCGGGCCATAAGTTGTGCCGCATGGCCGGACAGTGCAAAATCATCCACTGATCTAGCGCAAGCTCGCTTTGACGATCTTGTCGCCGGGCTGGAGGGCGTCGAGGACGTCCATGCCCGCGATCACGCGGCCGAAGGCCGTATAGCGGCCGTCGAGGTGAGGGGTCGGGACGAGGCTCACGAACAGCTGGCAGCCGCCCGTGTCGGGGCCAGCCTTGGGCATGCCGAGGGTCCCGCGCAGGAAGGGGAGGCGGTTGACCTCGTCGACGAGCCGGAAGCCGTCGTCGCCCCAGCCCGAGCCGCGCGGGTCGCCGCCCTGGACGACGAAGGCGGTCACCACGCGGTGCCAGACCGTCCCGTCGTAGACGCCGCGGCGCGCGGCGTCGGCGATCGCGGCGGCGGTGTTCGGCGCGGCCTCCTTGTCGAGATACAGCTCGACGGTCCCCTTTTCCGTCTCCAGGACCATGGTCGGGGAGGAGGCCAGCGGCGCGAAGGTCTTGGGCGGGTCGAGGCCGGGGCCGGCCTTTACGGCGACGCCGGAGGCCTTCAGCGCCTTGCGCAGGTTGTCGCGGACCTCGGCGGTGAGGCCGGGGCGCTCCCACGCGGAGCGCAGGGCGACGGCGAACTCCGGGGACTTGCGCTCGGTCGCGGCGTCGACGGCGGTGCCGAGGAGCTCGAGCTCGGCCTTGGGGTCGCGCAGGACACGCTCGATGGCGGCGGCGGCGGCCGGCGCGATGGAGGAGGCCAAGGTCTCCAGGGCCTGGGCGGCGACGCGCGCGTCGGGGTCCAAGACGCCGGCGCTCAGGATCGCGGCGGCGTCGGGGAGGAGGGCGGACGCCTCGTAGGCGCGGGAGCGGATCCACCAGTGGGGGTTCGAGCGGGCGAGGGAGAGACGCGCGGACTCGGCGGGGCCGCGGAGCTTGGCGAGGGCGATCAGGGCGCGGCCGCGGGGCATGGGGGTGTCGGTGTCGGCCATCGTCTCGAGGCGCGGAGCGAGGGCGGCGTCGCCGGTGGCGGCGACGGCGTCGGCAGCGGCGGCGCGCACATGGACGGACGGATCGTCGAATACCGACTTCGGAAGCTCTCCCGCGGCCTTGGCCGCGCCGAACGCGGCGGCGGCCTCGCCGCGGACGTAGGGGTCGGGGTCGGACAACAACGATACGTCGACCTTACGGACCAGCTTTGAAAGAGATCGAACGGCAAAAAGACGGGTGACCTTGTCGGGGTCCTTCACGGCTTGCGTCAACATCTTCTCCGCACGGACGTCGGAGAATCGCGAGAACGCGTAGTTCGCCCGCCAACGGACCTCGGGGTTGGGGTCGACAGCGAGCGTCAACAGCTTATTAAGGCTTGCGGTCGAGTATTCCGGGACTCTTTTCAGGAACCTTCGACGGAACAGAGCCAGAGCGACTTCGCCTCTCACGCCGGCGTCGATATCGGTGGCGGCGGACAGCAAGGGATCCTCGATGTTCACGCCGCCGGTCTTGCCGAGCGCCTCGACGGCGGCGCGGCGCACGGGAGCCTCCGGATCGGAGACGGCGGGGATCAGGGCCGCGGCCGCGGCCTCGCGGAGCGAGACGGAGACGGCGGGCTCGGCCTCGCCCTCGGGGAACTCGGCCAGGCCGAGCTGGCCCAGGTCCCAGGCGGCGCGCGCGCGGGCGGCGGCGTCCGGGGAGCTCAGCCCGGAGCGCAGGGCCCCGAACCTCGCGGTCTCGCCGCGCGGAGCCGTGCCGCAGGCGGTCAGGACGAAGAGACCGGCGAGAGCGAGCGCGCGCACGCCCCGATTATATATCCTTAACGCCGGCCATGCGAAGATATCCCCTTTTCGCCGTCATCGCGCTGCTCCTCGCGTCCTGCGTCACGATCGAGCCGCCGCCCAACCCGCGCGGAGCGATCAAGCCCGGCCAGCGCCTCATCGTCATGGTCCTCCAGTCCCCGGGCCCCTGGATCGTGGCCGACCCCGATTCCAAGGCGGAGTCCGCGATGAAGGTCCTTCCGCTGGGCACCTTCCTGCAGGGCATGCAGGAGGACCGCATCAACGACCTCTCGAAGGAGATACAGCCCTATCTCCCCCGCCCCCGCTACGACCAGGCCGTCGAGGCCGCGCTGATCACGGCGCTCAAGGCCGCGCACGGCGGGCCCGTCCTGACCTCGGCCGAGGCCGGCATCGCCCCCCTCCAGCGCAAGGAGTGGAACGCCGCCTCCGACCAGCTCGACTGGCGGCGCAAGTACTACTTCACCGAGCCCGACCGGCCCTCGCCGCGCGATTACTCGAAGCTGCTGTCGCTCGACGACGCCGTCGTCGTCGAGGTGAACCTCTCCTTCGGCCTCGAGCCCGACGAGCAGGGACGCACCCTGCCGCTGCTGTCCGCCGCCTCGCGCGCCTACCGCGCGGACACCACGCGCATGCTGTGGAGCCGCGAGGAGCGCGTGAGCGACGCGACCTCCTCGACCACGCTCAGCGAGTTCCGCGCCGCGCCCGTGGAGCTCACCGACCGCCTCCAGACGCTCGCCGTCCCGCTCGCGGCCAAGATCGCGTCCGGCCTCGCGCAGGACGCCGGGCTGATCGCCGCGCCGCCGCCCATACTGGCCGAGCCGGCCCCGGCGACGACCTTCGCCAACGGCGCCGCGCCGGACATATCGACGACCCCCTTGGTCGCGGCGCCGGTCGAGCCGTCCACCGGCCCGGCGACGGACGGTCCGCCCGCCGAGCGCGCTCCGGCCCCGACCGAGCAGCCGCAGATCAGTCCCTCCCATTGAAGACCGCGGCCGTCGCCGGCGCCACGGGCCTCGTCGGCGGGTGCGTCCTCCGCCGGCTGCTGGAGGACCCCGATATCGCGCGCGTGATCGCCCCGACGCGCCGCCCGCTGCCGCCGCACCCGAAGCTCGAGAACCCGGTCGTCGCGGCCGGCTGGCCGGCGCTGACCGGGCTCGACGAGGCCTACGGCTGCCTCGGCACCACGCGCAAGGACGCGGGGAGCGCCGCGGCCTTCCGCGCCGTGGACCTAGACCTGGCGGTCGCCTTCGCGCGCGCGGCCAAGACGGGCGGGGCGCGGCGCTTCGGCCTTGTCTCCTCGACGGGCGCGGACGCCGCCTCTTTCTTCCTCTATCCCCGCACCAAAGGCGAGGCGGAGAAGGCGGTCGCGGGGCTCGGCTTCGAGACCGTCGTGATCGCGCGCCCTTCCTTGCTGCTCGGGGCGCGAGCCGAGCCCCGCCTCGCGGAGAAGCTCGGCGAGGCGGCCCTCGCCCTCGCCTCGCCGCTGCTCGTCGGCCCGTGGCGGAAGTACCGCGCCGTCTCCGGGGACGCCGTCGCGGCGGCGCTGATCGCCTCGACGCGCAGCGGGATCCCGGGAACGCTCACGCTCGAGTCTGACGCGCTCGCGGCACATTGAGTAGAATAACCGGATGAACGCCCTCAACGTCGCCGTGGCGGGCCTCGGGACCGTCGGCCGCGAAGCCGTCCGCCTGCTGCGCGCGCGCCGCGCCGAGCTCAAGGAGCGCCTCGGCGCCGAGCTGCGCCTTGTGGCCGTCGCCGACCACGACGCCGCCCGCGAGGCGAAAGCCCTCGGTCTTCCGCCCGCGGTCTCCCGTTACAAAGACCCGCTCGACATGGCGCGCCGAGCCGAGGCCGACCTGTTCGTCGAGCTGCTCGGCGGGCTGGAGGCGCCGAAGCGCTTCGCGCTCGAGGTCCTCGGCCGCGGCAAGGCCCTGGTCACGGCCAACAAGCGCCTGCTCGCCCACGCCTGGCCCGAGATCACCGGCGCGGCCCGCGCGAGCGGCGCGCGCCTCGCCTTCGAGGGCAGCGTCGCCGGCGGCATCCCGGTCCTGCGCGCGCTCGAGCTGTCCTTCTCCGGCGACCGCGTGCTCGGCGTCGACGGCATCCTCAACGGGACGACCAACTACATCTTATCGCGCGGAGAAGAAGGGCTCTCCCCGCAGGACGCGCTCAAAGAAGCCCAGAGGCTCGGCTTCGCCGAAAAGGACCCCGCGATGGACCTCTCGGGCCAGGACGCCGCGCAGAAGCTGAGCGTGCTCGCCGGCCTCGTCACCGGCGGCTGGCTCAAGCCCGGCTCCTTCCCCGTCGCGGGCATCGAGGCCGTGACCGCGCGCGACCTGTCCTTCGCGCGCGAGCGCCTCGGCATGGCCGCCCGTCTCGTCGCCTCGCTGCGCTTCGACGGCAAGCCCGGCGCGCCCGCCGTGTCCGCCTCCGTGGCTCCGACCTTGGTCCCCCTCGGCCATCCTCTCGCCGCGGTGCGCCGCCAGTACAACGCCCTCCTCGTGCACACCGCCTCCGCCGGCGACCTCATGTTCTACGGACAGGGCGCGGGCGCCGGGCCGACCGCGTCGGCCGTCGTCGCCGACGTGTTCGTCCTCGCGCGCGACATCCGCGGCGGGATCCCCGCGGCGGCCGCCACGGCCCGCCGCCTGGCGCTGACCTCGCCCGACCACGCGGTCTCTTCTTATTACCTGCGCCTCGAGGTCCTCGACCGTCCCGGAGCGCTGGCCCGCATCGCCGACGCCCTCGCGGACGCGGGCGTGTCCATCGCCGCGATCCATCAGGACAAGGCCGCCGGCGGCCGCTCGGTGCCCGTGATGATCGTGACGCATCCGGCGGAGCGCGGCCGCTTCGAGCGCGCGCGCAAACGCATCCTGTCCTTGTCCGCCGTTTCGCCGCGCCATTGCGCGATGAGGATGATGGCGTGAACGGTCTGATCTCGCGCTGGCGCGCCCGCCTGCCGGTGACGGCCCGCACGCCGGTCGTCACGCTCGGCGAGGGCAACACCCCCCTCGTCCGGGCCGACCGCGTGGCCAAGGCCGCGGGGCTGCCGCCCGGCTCCGTGTTCCTCAAGGTCGAGGGCGCCAACCCGACGGGATCCTTCAAAGATCGAGGCATGACGCTCGCGATCTCGAAGGCCGTCGAGGCGGGCGCTTCCGGCGTGCTGTGCGCCTCGACCGGCAACACCTCCGCGTCGGCGGCGGCGTACGCCGCGCGCGCGGGGCTGCGCTGCGTCGTGTTCCTGCCCAAGGGCAAGGTCGCCGCGGGCAAGCTCTCCCAGGCCGTCATGCACGGCGCCGAGATCGTCGAGGTCGCCGGCAACTTCGACCAGGCGCTCGTGATGGCCAACGAGGCCGCCAAGACCAAGGGCTTCGCCCTCGTCAACTCCTCGAACCCTTTCCGGATCGAAGGGCAGAAGACCGCGGCCTTCGAGATCCTGGAGCAGCTCGGCCGCGCGCCCGACAACCACTTCATCCCCGTCGGCAACGCCGGGAACATCACCGCGTACTGGAAAGGATATAAAGAGAGCGCGGCGAAGCCGCGCATGTTCGGCTGGCAGGCCGCCGGCGCCGCCCCGCTCGTCTCCGGCCGGCCCATCCTGAACCCGACGACGCTCGCGACCGCCATCCGCATCGGCTCCCCCGTCTCCTGGAACGGCGCGATCGCCGCCCGCGACGAGTCCGGCGGCATGATCGGGAAGGTCACCGACGCCGAGATCCTCTCCGCCTACCGGCTCCTCGCTTCGCGGGAAGGCGTGTTCTGCGAGCCCTCGTCGGCCGCCTCGGTCGCCGGCCTGCTCAAGCTCGGCAAGGCCGGGAAGGCCCCGCGCGGCGTCAGCGTCTGCGTGCTGACGGGCAACGGCCTCAAGGACCCCGGCATCACGGCGCGCTTCGCGCCGAAAATCCGCCGGGTGAAGGCGGGCGGACGGATCGAGCTCTGACATGACCAAGGTCCTCGCGCGCGTGACGGTGACGGCTCCGGCGTCCACGAGCAACCTCGGGCCGGGCTTCGACTGCCTGGGCCTGGCGCTCGGTCTGCGCAACGAGCTCGTCCTCGAGCTGCACGACGCCTCCGGCCCGCCCTTGGTCGAGATCGAGGGAGCGGGCGCAGAGGACCTGCCCCGCGGCGAGCAGAACATGCTCGTCCACGCCGCCCGCCAGGTGCTGCCCGCCTCCTTGCCCGGGCGCCTCGTCTTCAAGGCGCGCAACCGCGTGCCGCTCGCGCGAGGCCTCGGCTCGTCGGCGGCGGCGATCGTCGCCGGCCTGTGGGCCGGCGCCCACCTCCTCGGGACCTTGCGCCGCTCCGAGGACGAGCTCGAGCAGATGGCCGTCGCCCTCGAAGGCCATCCCGACAACATCGCGCCCTGCGTCCACGGCGGCCTCACCGCGAGCCTCGCGGTCGACGGCCGCGCGCGCGCCCATCGCCTCGGCATCCATCCCTCGCTGTCCACCGTGGTCTGCATCCCCGACTTCGAGCTGTCCACGAAGAAGGCCCGCGGCGTCCTGCCCGAGACCGTGTTCCTCGCCGACGCCGTGTTCAACACCTCGCGCGCGCTCCTGCTGGCGAAGACGCTCGAGTCCGGCCACGTCTCGCGGCTGCCCGAGCTGATGAAGGACCGCCTGCACCAGCCCTACCGCGCGAAGCTCGTCCCGGGCCTCGAGGACGCGTTGACCGCCGCCGTCGAGCACGGCGCCGCCGGCGCCGCGCTCTCGGGCTCGGGCCCGACCGTGTTCGCCTTCGTCGAGGGCCGCAACGCCTCGGTCGGCGACGCGATGGTCAAGGCCTTCTCGAAGCACGGCGTCGGGAGCCGCTGGCTCGCCTTGGCCGTCGACCATCAGGGAGTGCGCGTCGAGCGCTGACCATGGCCCGCGGGAAGATCACGGTCATGAAGTTCGGCGGCACCTCCGTCGCCGACCCCGAGAAGATCTCGCGCGCCGCCGAGCGAGCCATCGGCGAGCGCCGCAAGGGCTTCGGCGTCGTCGTCGTGGTCTCCGCTCCCGGCGACATGACCGACGAGCTCATCGCGCTCGCCGAGCGCATCACGCCCAAGCCCGACGACCGCGAGCTCGACCAACTGATCACGACCGGGGAGCAGGTCGGCATCTCCCTGTTCGCGATGGCCTGCATGGCCAGGGCGGTTCCCGCGATATCCCTCACCGGACCGCAGGCGGGGATCGAGGCGATCGGAGACGCGTCCAAGGCCCAGGTCAGCCGCATCCGCACGCGCGCGATCCTCAGGCACCTCGACGCCGGGCGCATCGTCGCCGTCGCCGGCTTCCAGGGCCGCGCCCCGAACGGCGACACCGTCACCCTCGGCCGCGGCGGCTCGGACCTCACCGCGGTGGCGCTGGCCTCGGCGCTCAAGACCGGCCGCTGCGAGATCTTCTCGGACGTGAAGGGCGTCTACACCGCCGACCCGCGCGTCGTGCACGACGCCCGCAAGCTCGCCCGCGTCTCCTTCGAGGAGATGCTCGAGCTCGCCGGCTCCGGCGCCCAGGTCATGCAGGCCCGGTCGATGGAGGTCGCCGAGCGCTTCGGCGTCGAGATCCACGTCCGTTCCGCGTTCCATCCTCAGGGAGGCACCTGGGTCGTTTCCAAGGAGAAGCTCATGCTGGAAAAAGCCTTCGTCTCAAGCCTCGCCCTCGACAAGAGCGAGGTGCGCCTGACCGTCGTCGGCGTCCCCGACCAGCCCGGCGTGGCCGCGAAAGTCCTGACCGCGCTCGCCGCCGCCGACATCCCCGTCGACATGATCATCCAGTCCGCGCCGAGCCACGCCGGCGTCAACGACATGTCCTTCATGACGCCGAAGGCGTCCGCCGTCAAGGCCAAGAAGGCGCTCGAGGGCGTCGCCAAGGCCCTGCGCGCCGAGCGCGTGGACCTCAACGAGCAGGTCGCCAAGATCTCCGCCGTCGGCACCGGCTTCCGTCACAGCCCGAAGATCGCGGCGACGATGTTCACGGCGCTCGCCGACCATAAGATCAACATCCACATGATCTCCGCCTCCGACCTGCGCGTCTCCTGCATCGTGGACCTCGGCCAGGGCGAGGCCGCGCTGAAGGCGCTGCACAAGGCCTACGGCCTGGCGAAAGGGAAGCGCTGATGTCCGTCTTCGTCGCCATCGACTTCGAGACGGCCGACCAGGGCCGCGACTCCGCCTGCTCGGTCGGCCTCGTGCGCGTCGAGCACGGCGTCATCACCCGGAAGGAGGTCCAGCTCATCCGGCCGCCCCGCCTCGAGGGAGGAGACCTCTTCACCCCCGCCCCGGCCGATTTCATGTTCACGTACATCCACGGCATCAAGCCCGAGCAGGTGCTCGACGCGCCGACCTTCGGCCAGGCCTGGCCCAAGCTCGCGCCGATCCTGAAGGGCGTCGAGTTCATGGCCGCCCACAACGCCCCCTTCGACAGCGGCGTCCTCAACGCCTGCTGCGAGGCCGCGGGCCTTCCCAAGCCCGCGCACCGCTTCGTCTGCACGGTGCGCCTGGCGCGCAGCACGTGGAGCATCTACCCGACGAAGCTCAACAACGTCTGCCAGCACCTCAACATCCAGCTCAACCACCACGAGGCGCTGTCCGACGCGCTGGCGTGCGCTCAGATCGTCATCGCCGCCGAGAAGAAAGGCGTCAGGATCTAGCGGAGGAGCTCGGCGAGCCGGGCGCCGGTGGCCAGGCTCACGCGCTCCAGCGACAGGGCGCGGCTCTCGTCGACCACGACGCAGGGACCCAGGCTCGTGAGGTCCTTCTCCTCGACGACGCCCGGATACGGCGGCATGCCCCGGTAGTCCATCCCGATCGCCGCCGAGGCCATGAGCAGGTGCCGGCGCTCGGGGAGATAATAGACGCGCAGCGGAAGGTAGTAGTACCGCCCGAGATGCACGACGGGAACGCCCGCGTCCGACGAGCGGCGGATGACGGCGGCCAGGGCGTCGAGCCGGGGGTCCACGTTGAGCGCCGAGAAGAAGTAGCCGGCGCAGCCCGCGGCGACCACGACGCCGGCGGCGGCCTTCGTCCAGCTCCGCCGGACGCCGAGCGCGGCGAGCAGGAGCAGGACCGGCGACAGCGGCGTGAAGTAGCGCGCCTGGGTGACGGGGCGGCCGCCGACCAGCTCGACGCAGACGATGAGGGCGAGCGCCGCCGCGACGTGGGTCAGCGCGAGATCGAGGGCGCGGGACTCGGGGGAGCCGCGGGGCGCGCGGCGCGCGTCCGCGGCGGCGGACAGCGCCAGCGCCGCGAACCCGGCGCCGACGGCGACCCCGGTCCAGGCCGGCAGCGCCAGGCCGAGGAAGGTGACGTCGAAGAAGGCCGTGCCGAGCAGGTCCAGGACGCGCGGGAAGGTCAGCGGCTCTCCGACGACCGCCTCCCCCCCGTGCACCCGGGCCTGCGCCGCGAGGCTCGGCAGCCACGGCGCGAACATCAGGACCGCGGCCCCGTGCGCGAGCAGCCAGGCGAGGCGGTCCTTCATCTTCCGCCCGAGCCAGACGGCGTGGCCCGCGAGCAGGATCGCGTAATAGTAGTGCGTGTAGAGGCCGAGTCCCGCCAGAAGCGCGTAGGCCGCAAGCGCCCGCCGGCGGGGATTTTCCTCCGACAGCTCGACGACCGCGAGCGTCGAGAGCAGGCTCACCAGCAGCAGCAGGGAATAGCAGCGCCCGTCCTGCGCGACGTGGATCCAGAAGGACGACGCCGCCGCGAGCCAGAGCGCGGGCAGGCGCACACGCTCCGGGAGGACTTTGTCCGCGAGCGCGCGGAACGCGAACAGCGAGGCGACGCCGCACAGCGCCGAGAACAGCCTCAAGCCCAGGCGCGGGTCCGGGAAGGCCTTCAGCCAGAACCGCATCAGCGCGAAGTACAGAGGCGGGTTGAACTCGTTGTTCACGAGCGCGGGGACCAGCTCGGACAGCGGCTTCCCGGCGAGGAACAGGACGCTCGCCTCGTCGAGCCAGAGGGATCTCGCCCCGAGGAACAGGACGCGCAGGACGGTCCCCGCCAGGATCGCCGCCGCCGCCATGACCGCTAAGCCGCCCCTCTTCGCCCGGTCCTCTCTCACGATCATTATTGTAGCCGTAAACTTGGTTAAGTAGGATGGGACGTCGAAGCCCCCGAGGGGCTCCGGAGGACAACGATATGGCGAAGAAGATGGAACCGCTCGTGATCGCGAGCAAGGCGAAGGCGATCCTGAAGAAGGCCGGCTGCAACACGTCGGGAGACGCGCTGGACGGACTCAACGGCTGGGCCTACTGGCTGCTCGAGCAGGCCGCCAAGCGCGCCAAGGCGAACGGCCGCAAGACCGTCCGCGCCCACGACTTCATCAACATGTAGCCTTTCTCCCTTCGGGGAGAAAAAACGAAGCGCCCGGGGGTTTATTATCGCCCCCGGGCGCCTGTCTTTCGGTGGGCCGAAAATTCAGTGCCGGCGCCGGGTCTCCTGGCGGCGCGCGTCGTCCTGCGCCTTGCGCAGCGAGTCGACGATGCGGTGCGCGGTGTCGTGGATCCAGCGGCTCTTGAGGAGCCGGCGGGGGTCGATGGTCACCTTGGCGGAGAGCGCGAGCTTCATGGATGGAGTATAGCCCGGGAGGCCCGGAATGTCATTACATGGGTGTTACGATTCAGCGAATGTTTCCCGTGACCGGGATCACGTCCTTGACGCCTCCGGGCGCGGCTGTTATATAGGAGTCCTATGAAGAACCAGACCATCGCGGTGATCGGGGCCGGGCACATGGCGGGAGCCATGATCGGGGGCATGATCAGATCGAAGCTCGTCCCCGCGAAGAGCATCGTCGCCGCCCGGCGCGACCCCGAGGCCCTCGCGGCGCTCCAGAAGAAATGGGGCGTGCGCGCCTCGACCGACAACAAGAAGGCCGTCGCGGGCGCCGATATCGTGATCCTCGCGGTCAAGCCGCAGATGGCGCGGAAAGTCATGGAGGAGCTGGCGGGCCATATCTCCGGCGAGCAGCTCGTCATCTCGGTGATGGCGGGCGTCACGACCGCCTCGATCAGCAAGGCCCTGCGCGTGGACGGGCCGGTCGTGCGCGCGATGCCCAACACCCCCTGCCTCGTGGACGCGGGCGCTACCGCGGTCGCCGCCGGCGCCCACGCCAGCGAGCGCGAGCTCAAGCTCGCCGAGGCCGTGTTCGGCGCGATCGGCCTCGTCGTGACCCTGCCGGAGTCCGCGCTCGACGCCGTCACGGGCCTCTCCGGCTCGGGACCGGTCTACATCTACATGGCCATCGAGGCGATGATCGACGGCGGCGTGAAGATGGGCATCCCCCGCGCCGTCGCGGCCAAGCTCGCCGCGCAGACGGTGTACGGCTCCGCCAAGCTCGTTCTAGAGTCCGGCAAGCACCCCGCCGTGCTGAAGGACGAGGTCACCACGCCCGGCGGCACCGCGATCACCGCGATCCACGTCCTCGAGAGCAGGGGCCTGCGCTCCGTCCTCATCGACGGCGTCGAGGCCGCGACCAAGCGCTCGCAGGAGCTCTCGAGGCTCTTCGACGCCTGACGCGCCGTCCTCCAGCCTTGACGGACCGTCCCTTACCTGTTATAAAGAACAGGTAGTTCACCCGGAACGCCGAGCTGGGGCGCTTCCGGCTTTTTATTTATAGGGAACTTGCCGCGACATGCCGCTTAGCCAAATCAAAACCGCCGCCCTGATCACCGCCAAGGAGCACCTCGAAGAGGTGTGCGTCGAGTTCGCCAAGTGCGACCGCCTGGCCTTCGACACCGAGTCCAACGGCTTCTACGCCCACAAGGAGAAGGTCTGCCTGATCCAGATCTCCACGCCGACGGAAGACTTCATCGTCGACCCGATCGCGTTCAAGGACATCTCCGCCCTCGGCCCGCTGTTCGCCGACCCGAAGATCGAGAAGCTGTTCCACGCCGGCGAGTACGACGTGCTCTGCCTCAAGCGGGACTACGGCTTCACCTTCGCCAACCTCTACGACACGATGATCGCCGCGCGCATCCTCGGCACCAAGGAGCTCGGCCTGGCCGCCGCCATCGAGCGCCACTTCGGGATCGTGATCTCGAAGAAGCTGCAGCGCGCCGACTGGGGCAAGCGCCCGCTGACGCACGAGATGATCCGCTACGCCCAGGGCGACACCCATTTCCTGATGCGCCTGGCCGACATCCAAAAGAAGATGCTCGTCGAGAAGGGCCGCATGGAGGACGCGTTCGAGTCCTTCCGCGACCTCGCCGCCCTCGAGCCGAACCTCAAGACCTTCGACCAGGAGGGCTACTGGAAGCTCGTCGGCCGCGACGACATCGGCGGCCAGCAGATGGCCGTCCTCAAGGAGATCTGGCTGTACCGCGAGCAGCAGGCCCAGTCGCGCGACCGGGCGCCGTTCCGCGTCATGCCCGAGGACCTGATGGTGCGCATGGCCCAGGCCATGCCCGAGACGCGCGAGGCCCTGGCCGCGGTGCGCGGCATGTCGCCTTACATCTTGGAGCGCTTCGCCTCCGGCCTGCTGGCCGCCGTCGAGCGGGGCAAGGCCGCGCCGCCGATCACGCGCCCCCCGTCGGCCGCGCCCGAGCGCAAGCGCCTGACCGACCTCGAGTGGCGGACCTTCGAGGCCTTGCGCGCCTGGCGCAAGAGCCGCTCCGAGAAGGACGCCGTCGAGCCCGTCGTCATCATGACGACCGAGAACCTGCGCACGCTGGCCATCCACGCCTGCCGCGACCACGGCGGGGACCCGCTCGGCCCTCTGTCCGAGCTCAAGCGCTCCCGCTACGGCGACGACATCCTCAAGGTCATCGCCGCCGCCCGCGCCAACGGCAAAGCCGCTTAGACCCTAGGACCTAGGTCCTCCTTCCTCATAGGCACTGTGCCGCCCCAATAACGCCCTCTCGGACCGAGCCCGCCCCTCCTCCTCCCGCTATACTGGTCCCATGAACCGGATCGCCCGCTTTTTCGTCGCGCTGTCGCTCCTCCTCGCCGCCCCCGGCCTCGCCCCGTACCAGGCCGCCGCGCAGACGGTCGGCGCCGCGCGCGCGGCCGTTCCCGCAGGCTCCATCGGCGCCGCGGGCGCCTCGATCCACGGCCTGGGCGGCGCCAACCTCGCCCTGCCGGCGGCGAGCCTCCGGCTCGGCCTCGTCCCCTCGCTGACCCCCTCCGCCGCGCTGACGCCGGTCCTGAACGCGCCCGCCGGCGTCTTCGCCGCGGTGCCGTCGATCGCCTCGCCGGCCGCGCTCAAGGCCGTCGCCGCGTCCGCCGCACCGGCGGCGAACGCACCCGTTATAGCCGCCGCCCCCGTCGCCGCTCTCTCCTCGCTTCAGACCGGAACGAAGGCCCTGGAGACCGCCGCCAGGACCGGCGCGGCCGAGGCCCCGCGGACCGCCCTCGACGGCCTGTTCGAAGGCTCCGCCGCCCGCCCCGACGCCCTCGCCGTCTCCGCCCGCTCCGCCGCCTCCGGCGCCCCCCGCCTCGATCCGTCCCGCGGCCCCGCCCAAGGCCCGCGCTGGGTCAAGTCCTTCCGCGGCCCGGACGAAGCGCCCGCGACCTCGGTCAAGCGCACGCTCTCCGTCGGCTTCCTTGCCGCCGTCGTGCCGATCGCGGTCACCATGGTCACCGTCGTGATCGCCCAGCTGTTCGGCTACGTCTTGCACCCGAACTACCAGGGCCCCAGCGCGGGCGAAGTGCCGACCATCCTGTCGGCGCTGGCGATGTGGATCGGCGCCGCCGTGATGGCCCCGGTCTCCGAGGAGGCCATCTTCCGCGGCGGCCTTCAGAAGAAGCTCTCCCAACTGACGGCCAAGCTCCGCATCGGCGACTTCGTCGTTCCCGCGGCCATCACCTCGTTCATCTTCGTCGCCCTGCACGAGACCTCCGATCCGGTGCTTTTCTTCACCCGCTTCGTTCACGCCCTCATCCTCAGCCACGTCTACCACAAGGAAGGCATCCTCGCCTCGATGGCCGCCCACGGCTTCTTCAACGGCCTGCTCGCCCTCTCCGTCGTCTTCTCCGCCCTCGGCCTGCCCTGGCTCGGCCTCGCGGTCGTCCCCGCGGCGCTGTACTTCGCCCTGCGCGCCGCCAAGGTCGTCCGCGCCCAGAAGCCCGACATCGCCTCCGGCGCCCTGACCCCTAAGCCCCTGACCGCCGGACTCTCGTTCCTCATGGCCGGCGTCCTGGCCCTCGGCTACTTCTTCCTCATGCCCAACATCTTCTGGATCATCGGCGCGATCGCGCTGATCGTGAAGGGGATCACGATGCTCCGGAGCCGGAAGGCCTAAACAGAGATGAGAGCCGTCCGCTTCCTCGCCGTATTATCATTGGTCTCGGCTTCGGTCCCCGCCGACGCCGTCGCACAAATCCGTACCATTACGATCAACGCCCCGCGCGTCGTTCCTTCCGTTGCGGGCGCCGGTCTCTCCTCGAGCTTCTCCACTCCGTTGTCGTTAATGTCGTTGCCGTCGCCGTTGATGTCGCCCTCCTCCCTCGGATTATCCGTCGCGGCCGCGCCGGCGCTCCAGGCCGCCGTTTCGCCGGCAAGCATCAGATCCGTCGCCGTTCCCGGGATGGAGCCCGTCAAACCGTCGCCGTTATCCGTCCGCGTCGAAGCCGCCTCGGCCCTCACGAAGGCTCTTCCCGACCTCCCCGTCTCGCACGCCCCCGCCGCCGCCGCCGAAAGCTTCTCCCTGCTGACCGGAGAGGCCCTGACCCGCCGCGCCGACTCCCCCGCCGTCCTCGCCGCCCCCGCGCACTTCGACTCTCCCTTCCTTTCCGCCGTCCCGTCCGACCCCGCGCCGCGTACTCCGACCCCCGCCCCCGAGACCTCCAAGAACGTCCGCCGCATGATGGTCGGCACCGCCGTCATGAAGTCCGGCATGGAGACCATCACCCTCAGCGTGCCCATGCTGGCGCTCACCGCCTTCGGCGGCATCTCCGCCGTCGCCGGCCTCGTCGTCGTCTACGGCCTCTCTCAGGCGATCTTCGCCGCCATGGCGGGCGGCCTCGCCGACCGCTTCTCCGCCCGCAAAGTCCTCGCGGGAGCCGTCCTCGCGCAGGCCGCCCTCGTCGGGACCTTGATCGCCGTCGGCGCCGCCGGCGCGCTGTCGATGCCGACCTTGATCCCCCTCTACCTCCTCATCGGCGGCGTCACCGGCGTCATCGAGACCACGCGCCACTCGATCCCCACTTTGCTCCTCGGCCAGGACGAGGCCGCGCTCAAGAAGTACAACGCGAAGCTGCACATCTCCTACGAGGTCGCGGGCGTGATCGGCGCGCTGACGGCGGGCGCGCTCATCGCCTTCGTCGGCCCGCTGTGGTCCCTCGCGATCCAGCCCCCGGCGTTCGCCCTCGCCGCGTGGTATTTCTGGCGCGTCCGCCATCCCCTGCCCGCCGGCGACCCTCCCGCCAAGAGCGGCGCCGTCGCCAAGGTCCGCGCCTATTTCAGCGACATCAAGGCCGGCGCGAAGCTCGTGATCGGCGACGGGCGCATGCGCTGGGTGGCGCTCGCCTTCGTCCTGCCGCAGATCGTCCATCGCGTCTTCGAGAACCTGCTGATCCCCGTCTTCGCGAAGACCGTGCTCGAGAACCCCGCGGCCTCGGCCTGGCTGCTCACCGCCTCGAACGCCGGCGAGCTCGCCGGCGCGGCCGTACTGCTGCGCCTGGCCGCGCGCTTCCCCGGCTCCCACGGCTGGGTCAAGTGGGGCGCGCTCGGCCTCCTGCTCACCTGGGTCCTGGCCTTCTCGACGAGCCTGCCGCTGCTCCTGCCCCTGATCCTCTTCTCTTCGCTCACCTGGGCCGCCAGCGACCTGTCGCTGCGCTCCGAGGTCCAGCGGACGGTCTCGGAGAAGGACCAGCCCCGCGCGATCAGCTTCCTGTACGGCGCCTTCGTGATCGGCTCGTCGCTGCTGTCGCTGGCGCTCGGCGGCCTGCTCGGCGCGATGCCGGCGGCCGTCGCGCTGTACTGGATCTGCGGCGGCTTCAGCGCGCTGGCGCTCACGGTGTACCTCGCCTCGCGCCGCCTGAAGCCCTGATGGAGCTTCAGCCCGTCCTCGAAGGGCCGCGTCTGCGCCTGCGCCCGCTCAAGGCCGCCGACTTCGACGAGCTCTACGCCGCGGCCTCCGATCCCCTCATCTGGGAGCAGCACCCGGCGCCGAACCGCCACGAACTCCGGGTCTTCGAGGAATTCTTCGACCGCGCCCTCAAGTCGCGCGGCGCGCTGGCCGTCGTCGACAAGGCGACGAGGAAGATCGTCGGCACCTCGCGCTACTACGACCTCGAGGGGAAGGACTCCGTCTGCATCGGCTTCACGTTCCTCACTCGCGATCACTGGGGCGGGAGCTACAACCGCGAGCTGAAGTTCATGATGCTCGACCACGCCTTCTTCGCCGTGCGCCGCGCGCTCTTCCACGTCGGCCCGCTCAACCTCCGCTCGCGCCGCGCCCTGGAGAAGATCGGCGCCAAGCTCGTCGGCCGCCTCGAGCGCGCCAAGCCCGACGGCTCCCCCGACCCCACCGTCGTCTACGAGATCCGGCGCCCCTAAAAAAGGTGCCTGACTCGCAAATTCATTGAATTCGAATTCGACGAATTTGCGAGTCAGGCACCAAAATCACCGAAATTCTTAGTCCGTCAGCCTGAAGCGGACTTCCTGGGGCATGCGCACGGGCACCGGTTTGCCATTCAGGCCGATGGCGGGAGAGAAGCGCATGAGGGCGCCGACCTTGCGGGCGGCGGCGTCGAAGGCGGGGCCGGCGGCGCGGGTGATGTCGGAGGAGGAGACCAGGCCGTCGGTCCCGAGGTGGATCATGATGACGACGGCGCCCTCTCGGCCGGCCTGACGCTCGCTCTCCGGATATAGGCGCTTGAGGCCGGCCAGCACCTCGTCGCGGTTGAGCAGGCGCGGCAGTTCCTTGAGGGGGGTGCCGCCGTGGCCGGTGCCGCCGGGAACGCCGTCGTCGGAGCCTTCCCCCGAGCCGCCGGTCTTGGCCGCCGTGCCGGTGCCGCCGACCTCGCCGCCGGGCGTCGGGGCGACCGGCTCCGGAGTCTCGACGACCTTGGTGCTGGGGCCGGGCAAGGTCCAATCCTTGGGAGGCTCGGGAGCCTTCTCGATGGGGTTGGGCGGGACGGGGACGTCGGGCGTCACGTTGATCTTGGCGGGCACGCCGGGCACGAAGGCCTTGGGCGCGCCGAGTTTCGCGGGGCCGTCGCCGAGGAAGGGGCTCGTGATCTCGACCTCGAACGGGGGCGGCGAGTCGAAGCTCAGGCGCGGCAGCAGCCACAGCGCGGCGAAGAAGAGGACGTGCATGCCCGCGGACATCGCCACCGACCGCTGGAACGGCGGCGGAGAAGGCGCCCGCTTCTTCTGGGCCGTCGTCACTTGCGCTGGACCTCCAGGCCGACCTTCTTGACGCCGGCGGAGCGCACCGCGTCGAGGAGCTCCGCGATCTCGCCGTAGGGAAGCGTCTTGTCGGCGGAGAGGGTGACGGCCTGATCGGGCTTGAGCGCGGTCGCGGCCGACAGCATCTTCTTCAAATCATCAAGCGTTGTGGGCTTTCCAGTCACGGTCAGTTCTCGTTTGTCGTTCAACGCGACCGCGATGGCTTCCGTCGCGGTCTTGTCCGACTTGGAGACCTTGGGGACGTCGACCTTGATCGCGCGGCGGGCGATCATGGGGGCGGTGGCCATGAAGATGATGAGGACGACGAGGACGACGTCGACGAGCGGGGTGATGTTGATCCCGGTTATGGGGCTGTCGGCGTCATCGGTGGCGTGCATGGTGGGTCCGCACGGCGGCGTAGCGCAGGCCGAGCGCCTCCGTTTCCAAGAGCAGGTCGCGCATCTTCTTCTGCAGGAAATTGAAGGCGAGCACGGACGGGATCGCGACGAGCAGGCCGACGGCGGTGGCAACCAGCGCCTCGGAGAGGCCGGCCATGACGACCTCCGGTCCCGCGCCGGACTCGGCCAGGTCGTGGAAGGCCTTGATGACGCCGAGCACGGTGCCGAACAAGCCGACGAACGGCGCGTTGTTGCCGAGCGTGCCGAGCCAGAGCAGGCGGCCCTCGAGGTGGCGCCTCTCGTCGGACAGGGCGGCCTGGAGGTTCTCCGGCTCGGAGAGCACGCGCGACGCGGCGCCGGGGTTGGCCTTGACGGCCTTGTCGGCCGCGTCGTGGTCGCCCGCGGCGAGCGCGGCGAGGAACACGGGACGCAGGGCCGAGAGCGCCTTCGATTCCTCCTTGAGCAGGTTCCAGCGGTCGTAGGCCACGGCGACGCCGCCGATGGAACTTATGATCAGGGCCCAGATGACCCAGCCGCCGCCGGTGAGCGCCAACGCCATCAAGGGGCTGTTGTTCAATTCTCGTCCTTTTTCGGATGGAGTTTCATGAGGGCGGTCGCCAGCTCCGCCTTCGTCGAGGGATCGGTCTCGCGCTCGAGGTACTGGGCCATGCGGCGGTACTCGTAGCCGCCGCCCATCTCGCCGAGGTAGTAGGCCGCCATCGCGCGGGCGAACCAGTCCTGATGGTCGAGGAAGCGCAATAGTATCTCCTTGCCGAAGTTGTCGCCCTTGCGCCACATCCCGGCCGCGGCGTAGACCTGGACGGCGACCGACTGGTCGTTGCGCGCCGCGCCGCCGAGCTGGAGCTGGATCGAGGCGTCGCCGAGGGTCAGCAGGGACTCGAGAGCGGCGAAGCGCACGGTGACGCTGGGGTCGTTGAGCGCGCCCTGAAAGAGGCTCAGGTGGCGCATGTCCTTGGCGTAGGACAGCGCGACGAGCGCGGCGGCGCGCGTCTGCACGTTCTTGGCCAAGCGCGCCGCGTTCTCGAGCTCGCGCTGGAGCTGATAGTCCTTCGTGCCCGCGAGGCCCTCGGTGAGCAGGAAGCCGAGCTCGGTGTAGCGCGTCTTCAGCGAGTAGCCGGTCAAAGTGGACAGGCGCGCGAGGTTGAACAGCGACGCGTCGCTCGAGGCGAGGGTGTCGGGCCGCGCGTCCATGCGCTGCTGCAGGAGGCGGATCAGGTGCGCGTTGATGCGCGGGTCGATCAGGTCCTCCTGCTTGACGCGCGGGGCGGTGATCGTCAGCGGCTCGAGCGAGAACAGCATGCCCGCGTCGGCGCCCAGGTTCACGGGCAGCGGCTCGGCCGCGCCGGCGAGCAGCGGCGCCAGGAGCAGGACGGCGGCCAGGATCGTCTTCATTTGGCGGCCGCCTTCTTCTTCGGCCAGAGCTTCAGCGCCGAGACGCAGAACTCGGCGACGACGAAGTCGTTGCCGACCTCGCCGTCGACGCGGCGGAGCAGGAGGTCGTAGTCCTCGGCCGTGCCGAGTTCGCCGAGGTACTTCGCGGCCAGCGCCTTGACCACCCAGGAGGGGTTGTCGAGGAAGGAGCGCACGCGGTGCAGGCCCGCGACGTCGCCCATGCGGGCCAGGCCCGCGGCGGCGTAGACTCGCAGCAGGGGCTCGGTGTCCCGCTCGGAGGCGGCGGCCAGCAGCGGCATCGCCTCGCGCGGGTGCTCGAAGACGACGAGCGCCTCGAGGGCGCCGAAGCGCACCGCGGGGTCGAGATGGATCAGCGCCTCGTTGAACACCTGGAGGTACTTGAGGTCGTGCGTGCGCGCCAGCGCGATCAGCGCCGCGGCGCGCGACTCGCCGTCGCGGTCCCAACGGGACAGCTCGAGCAGCTGAGCCCTGAAGGCGGGATCCGTGCTGTGCGAGAAGGCGTCGCCGAGCGGGATGCCCACGTTGAGGAAGCGGTTCCTGAGGCTCTAGCCGATCGGCGAGCCGCCGGTCAGGATGTCGGCGATCGGCGTGCCCTCGACCTTGGTGAGGTCGCGTTTGAGGCCGCGGCGGTCCTCGGCGAGCCTGATCAGGGCGTTGGAGATCGCGGGGTCGAGGCGGGTCTCGCCGGGCGCCAACGGCGAGGTGCCGGGCGCCGGCGCGCCGTAGGCCGACGGGATGTCGGTGCGCACCGTGACCTCGCCGCAGCTCGACAGGAGCGCGAGGGCCGGAAGCAGGCTCAGCTTGAGCGCCGGTCTCATCCCCATAAGTATGGCTTATCCTTCCCGAATCTTCCACGGTCCGGCGCGTGAATTTAATGAGGCCGAAATAAATTCGAAACGGCGACCTGTTAGAATACTTTTAGACGCGACAGAACGTCTTACTCGAACGACACCAGTTCGCGTCGACCCCACCAGGAGCGCCCGCCCGGGACCTATATGGTCCCGGGCGGGCCATTTTCATCGGCGCCCGAGGCGATAAAACCGAGACAAGGCCCCGATGGCCCCGGAACGGGGATCCTTTCTACACTGCGCCCATGAGAACGATCCTCTCCGGCCTGGCCGCCCTCCTCTTGGCGGGCGCCGTCCAGGCGGGCGCGCCCGAGGCCTTCGAGGAATGGGCGGCGAGGGCCCGGCGGGAGATGGTGGACCTCGTCGCCTCCTACTCCCCCGATCACCGGGTCGGCGACCGCAAAGTCCTCGAGGCCATGCGCGAGGTCCCTCGCCACGAGTTCGTCCCCGAGAGCCTCGTCCGCCGGGCCTACGACGACGGCCCTCTCCCCATCGGGGAGGGGCAGACCATCTCCCAGCCGCTGATCGTCGGCCTCATGACCGAGGCCCTCGAGCTGCGGCCCTCCGACAAGGTCTTCGAGGTGGGGACCGGATCGGGCTATCAGGCGGCCATCCTCGCCAAGCTGGCCAAGGAGGTCTACACCGTCGAGATCGTCCCCTCCCTCGGCCGTCGGGCCGAACGGACCTTGAGGAGGCTCGGCTACGCGAACGTCACGGTCCGGATCGGCGACGGCTACGCGGGCTGGCCCGAGAAGGCGCCCTTCGACGCGATCATCGTGACCTGCGCCCCCGACCACATCCCCCCGCCTTTGGTCGCCCAGCTCAAGACGGGAGGACGGATGATCATCCCGGTCGGGCCCGAGGTCCGCGGCTCATTCTCCGCGCAGGAGCTCATCGTCGTGCGCAAGACCGCGAAAGGGATGGAGCGCGAGAAGCGCATGGACGTGCGTTTCGTCCCGATGAGGGGCCGCGGCGGCCGGCCATGAGACTTGAGTTAGGTCATAGGCCGATCCGCCGTTGTTTCGTAGCATGAGGACGTGATGACCTCCCTCTTCTCTTTCCTGAGCTTGGAGTCGGTCGCCCGGGACTTCCTGGTCCTGTGCCTGGTCATCGCCTCGGGGCTGACCTTGGGCAACCTGAGCCTCAAGGGCGTGCGCCTCGGCATCGCCGGCGTGCTCTTCGCGGGCATCGCCACCGCGCATATAGGCGCCGCGCTCGACCCCCAGGTCATGCTCTTCGTGCGGGATTTCGGACTCATCCTGTTCGTGTACTCCGTCGGCCTGGAGGTCGGCCCGGGCTTCGCCGCCTCGCTCAAGCGCCAGGGGCTCAAGCTCAACCTGCTGGCCGCGGCCGTGGTCCTGCTCGGCGTGGGGCTGACCGTCGCGGCGATCCTCGTCAAGGACGTGGAGATGCCCCTGGCCGTGGGCCTCTTCTCCGGCGCCACGACCAACACGCCCGCGCTGGCCGCGGCGCAGCAGGCCATGGGCTCGATGAGCGGACTCTCGCCCGAGAGCACCAAGCTCCCCGGCCTAGGCTACGCGGTCGCCTATCCCTTCGGGATCATCGGCATCATCGTCGCCATGCTGATCATCAAGCGCGTCTTCCGCGTCGATCCCGCGGCCGAGGCCCGGGCCTTCCTCGAGACGCAGCACAAGGACGCCGACGCGCCGGTGGCGATGAACCTGGAGGTCCAGAACCCCAACCTCGACGGCCTGGCGATCAAGGACATCCCCCACCTCCAGTCGGTCAAGGCCGTCATCACGCGCGTGCTCCACGATGGGAAAGTCGCCGTCGCCGTCCCCGACATGGTCCTGCGCACCGGGGACGCGGTCCGCGTCGTCGGGCGCGCCGCGGCCCTGGAGGGCCTGCGCGTCCTCATCGGCCCGGAGTCGGAGAAGGACCTCAAGGCGATCTCCACGAACCTGCTCAGCCGCAAGCTGGTGGTCACCCGCCGCGACGCCCTCGGACGCAGCGTCGGCGAGGTCCAGATGCTCCACGGCGTGGCCGTGGCCCGCCTGCAGCGGCCCGACGTCGCGTTCGTGCCGAGCCCCGACCTGGAGCTCCAATACGGCGACCAGCTCCTGGTGGTGGGCGAGCCCGACGACGTGGCCTCGGTCGAGCGCTTCCTGGGCAACTCGCTGGAGAAGATCGGCCACCCGCAGATCCTGCCCGTCTTCGTGGGCATCGCGCTGGGCGTGCTGCTGGGACACTGGCCCATCCCCATCCCCGGCCTGCCCACGCCGATACGCCTGGGGTCGGCCGGCGGGCCGCTGGTCGTCGCCATCCTGCTCAGCCGCCTCGGCAACGTCGGAGCGGTCACCTGGCACCTGCCCCGCAGCTCCAACCTGGTCCTGCGCGAGATGGGCATCGTCCTGTTCCTCGCCTGCGTGGGCCTGCACGCCGGAGACAGCTTCGTGAAGGTCCTGGTCCAGGGGCCCGGGTTCTCCTGGATGCTCCTCGGGGCCGCCATCACCTTGGTCCCGCTCCTCATCGTGGGCTGGGCCGGCCGCCGCCTGCTGGGCCTGGACTACATGAGCCTCTGCGGGCTTCTCGCCGGGAGCATGACCGACCCGCCGGCGCTGGGATTCGCGAACTCCATCGCGGCCTCCAACGCCCCGTCCATCGCCTACGCGGCGGTGTACCCGACGGTGATGATCCTGCGCATACTCAGCGCCCAGCTCCTCGTCCTCTTCTTCTCTTGAGCCGCGACGCTTAAGGCGCGATGCCGACGGCCTTCAGCCACTCCGGCGTCGGCCGCAGCAGGCGGCGCGTGCGCAGGTCGAAGAGCCCGAACGTGAACACGGCGGTGCACGACGGCAGGCCGTCGGCGCGCTCCATCACCTGCTCGAGGCGCCCGACCTTGCCGCGGTACTCGACGCAGCGCGTCTTGATGACGACCCTCTCGCGGTTGACCGCCTCGCGGTGGAAGCGCATGTCGACGGCGAGCACGACCGGCCCGATCATGCGCTCGCGGACCTGCTCGAGCCCGAAGCCGCCGCGCGTGATCAGGTCCCACCTCGCCTCCTCGAAGATCTCGAGGTAGGCCGCGTTGTTGACGTGGCCGAAGCCGTCGAGGTGCCGCTCCAGGATCTGGAACGGGTACTCGTGCTCCGCGCCGGGAAGACGGTCCATCCGGTCAGGGCGCCTGCGGCGGCAGCTTCTCGATCGTCTGGAAGGGCTTGAAAAGGCGCTCGATCCAGCGCGCGTCCATGTCGTCGAACGCGGCGGAGGAGCGCGCCTCGAACACGGCCCACACGCGCATGTTCTTGTCGAAGACCGGCACGAAGATCGTCGTCGAGCCGGGCTTGGCGTCGCCGGAGCGCAGGGCCTCGGCGATGGCGCCCTCGGCGGGAACCGCCGCGGGCGCGGGCTCGGGGCGGGCGGGGCCGGGCTGGAAGGCCTTGCCGTCGGGCTGGAGCAGCCAGAAGCCGCACCACGTCCACGGGTTCTCGAAGGCGTCCCACAGCGCGTCGGCGAGCTCGCGCGTCATGCGCTCGCTCTGCAGGGCGCGGCGCCGCCACTTGAGGTCGAGGGTCGACTTGATCTTGTCGTAGCGCGCGCGGGACGGGCGATCGCGGATATCGCGCGGGGGCTGATCTTTTCGATAGTCGTCGCTCATTTGGCCTTCTTCTCCAATACCACCAGCTGTCCGCAGGCGCCGTCGATGTCGCGCCCGAGGTTCTGACGGACCGTGGACTTGTAGCCGCCCGCGAGCAGGCGCGCCTGGAACTCGCGCGCGTCGCTCTCGTCGGTCGGCTTGTGCGCCGTGTCGGTCTGGTTGAACACGATCAGATTGACGTGGAGCAGCTCCTTGGGGCCGACGCCGTCGAGCCACTTCACCAGGGCGTCGGCGTCCTGGGGGCGGTCGTTCTCGCCCTTGAGCAGCACGTACTCGAAAAAGATCTTGCGGTTCGTCGAGCCGATGTACTCCTTGAGCGCCGCGGCGAGCGCGGCCAGGTCGAAGGCCTTGTTCATCGGCACCAGGCGCGTGCGCAGCTCGTCGGTCGCGGCGTGCAGGGAGATCGCGAGGTTGACCTGCGGGAAATCGCGGCCGAACAGAGCGATCTTGGGCGCGACGCCGGAGGTGGAGACGGAGATGTGGCGCGCGCCGATGCCGAACTGCCTCTGGTCGAGCAGCGCCTTCAGGCTCGCCGAGACCTGCTCGTAGCAGGCGAAAGGCTCGCCCATGCCCATGTAGACGACGTTGTCGAGCCGTCCGGGAAGGTTCTTTTTGGCCATGTACTGGCGCCAGAACAGGACCTGGTCGGTGATCTCCTCCGGCGTGAGGCTCCGCTTGAGCCCCATGAGCCCCGTCGCGCAGAAGGTGCAGGCCACCGCGCAGCCGACCTGGGAGGAGATGCAGGTGGTCCAGCGCGTCTCGCTCGGCCGCAGCAGAACGGTCTCGACGACGCTGCCGTCCGCGAGGTCGAGCAGGGCCTTGTGCGCGCGGCCGTCGCCGGAGACGTCGACGCGGCGCTCGCGCACGCTCATCAGCGGGGCCTTCTCGGCGAGGTCCTTGCGCGCCTGCGCGGGCAGCACCGAGATCTCCTCGTAGGAGGAGACGGCCCGGCCGAAGACGGCCTGCCGCACCTGCTCCCAACGGAACTTGGGCAGGCCGAGGTCCGTCAGGGCCGCGTGGACCTTGGCCGCGTCCATCAGTAGGTGAGCTCCCGGACGTGCTTGTTGTCGAGGAGCAGGCGCACGACGTTCTTCTGCTCGAGACGCGGGCCGGCGACGTACCACTCGCTGTAGTACAGGTTCGCCCGCTTCATCAGCTTGCGGCGCAGGACCTTCACGTCGGAGTTCCGGAATATGGTCTTGATCTGCTCGAGGCCCTCGTCGTCGAGGTTCGAGGTGATCTTGAAGGTGTGGCGCTGGCGCAGCTCGTCGATCAGGGTGTCGAGATGCGGGAACACGCCCTGCACGATCAAGGTCATCACGGCGGTCGCCGCCGCCAGGGAGTAGAAGCCGTAGCCGACGGTGACGCCGATCGCGGCGACGACCCAGATCGTCGCCGCCGTGGTCAGGCCCGTGACCTGCTCGCCGTCGCGCATGATCGCGCCCGCGCCGAGGAAGCCGATGCCGGAGACGATCTGCGCGGCGATGCGCGTCGTGTCGCTCCCCGCGGTGAACGCGAGATGGCGCGAGAGGATCGCGAACAGGCACGAGCCCACGCAGATCAGGATGTTGGTGCGCAGGCCGGCGGCCTTGTCGCTGAGCTCGCGCTCGAGGCCGATGAAGGCGCCGAGCGCCAGCGCGATGAAAAGACTAAGCAAGTCCTGGTCGAGCGGCGTCATGACTCCTCCGTGAACCGGCGAGAACGAGTTCGGCCGCGCGGCGTCCCGACTTCACGCCGTCGGGCAGACCCACGCCGTTGAACGAGGCCCCGGCGAGGATCAGCCCCTGGTGGCTCCTCAGGCAGGAGCTGATGCGGTCGAGGCGGCGCGCGTGGCCGACCTCGTACTGCGGATTGGCCTTGATCCAGCGCGTCGTCTTCTGCGCCAGCGGCGCGGCGCCCTTCAGGCCGAGGACCTTGTCGATATCGGCGCGCACGCGCGACTCGAGCCGGGTGATCGCGCTCTCGGCGTCGCCCTCCCGCCCGGCCCCGCCGATGAAGGCGCGGACCGTGGTCCTGCCCGGGACCGCGCGGCCGGGGAATTTCGCCGAGGAATACGTGCCCGCCGTCACGATCAGCCCTTCGCCCTTGGGGGCGAGGAAGCCGAAGCCCTTGGGCCGGACCGGCACGTCCTTGTCGTCGTAGATCAGCACCGAGGTCGCGGTGGACGAGAACGGGATCTCGCGCAGGCGCATCGACAGCTCGGGGTCGAGGCCCTCGATGACGTCGGCGAGCGCGGAGGCGGGCAGGGCGGAGATCACCGCGTCGGCCTCGAACACGGCGTTGGGCGTGACGACCTCCCAATGCCCGTCCCTGCGGCGCACGGCCTGCGCCGGACAGTCGACGCGGACGCTGCCCGGGGGCAGGCGGCTCTTCAGCGCCTCGACGACCTTCGACAGGCCGCCCTTAAGCGTCACGAACGTCGTGAGCCCGTCCTTGCGCGGGGCCCGCTTCGTGCCGAGCCACCCGAGCCACATCGATTTCACGAGCCCGCCCTTCTTCTCCATGTCGAGCAGCTGCGGGAACGTGCTCCTGACGCTCATGCGCTCGGGGTCGCCGGCGTAGATGCCGGCGAGCATCGGGCCGACGAGGCGCTCGAGGGCCTCCGGGCCGAGGCGGCGGCGCGTGAAGTCGGCGAGCGACTCGTCGGCCCCGTCCTTGCGCGCGGGCCGCAGCGGCTCGAGGGCCATGTGCAGCTTCGCGGCCGGAGTGAACAGGGAGCTGAACGCGAACGGGAGCAGCCGCGTCGGCGCGATGAGGTTCATGCCCGCGGGCATCGGGACGAAGCGGCCGCCGACGAGGATGTCGAAGCCGGCGTCGGGCCCGGTGCCGGTCAGCTCGCCCTCCAGGCCGAGCTCGCGCACGAGCTCGAGCATCTCCGGCTTGGTGGTGAGGAAGCTGTCCGGCCCGATCTCGAAGATCTGGCCGTCGATCGTCTCCGTGCGGATCTTGCCGCCGAGGACCGGCGAGGCCTCGAGCAAGGTGACCTCGACCGACGGGCCCTTCTTCGAGAGCTCGTAGGCCGCGACAAGGCCGGCGATGCCGCCGCCGAGGACGACGACGCGCTTCGTCGGCGCCGGTCTTCCGGGTCTCATGTCCGGCTGAACTCGTGGACCCAGTCCGCGACCATCTTGACGGTGTCGACCGGCGTCGTCGGCAGGATGCCGTGGCCCAGGTTGAAGATGTGCCCTTTGCGTCCGCCGTTGCGGTCGATGATGTCCTTGACCGCGGCCCGCAGGGCCTTTTTGCCGGAGAACAGCAGGATCGGGTCGAGGTTGCCCTGCACGGCCTTCTTGCCGACGCGGCGGCGCGCGACGTCCATGTCGATGCGCCAGTCCACGCCGATCACCGAGCCGCCGGCCGAGGCGAAGTCCTCGAGGAAGCCGTTGGTGTCGGTGCCGAAGGAGATGACCGGCACGCCGGACTTCTCCAGGCGGTCGAGGATCCACTTCGAGTGCGGCCGCACGTGGCGGCGGTACTGGTCGGGCGACAGCACGCCGATCCAGGAGTCGAAGAGCTGCACGGCCTGGGCGCCGGCCTTGATTTGGGCCTCGAGATACTCGACGGTGACGGTCCGGACCTTGCGCATCAGCGCGTCCCACAGGTCCGGCCGGTCGGTCATCATCGCCTTGGTGAGCTTGTAGTGGTCGGAGTGGCCGCCCTCGATCATGTAGCTGGCGACGGTGAACGGCGCGCCGGCGAAGCCGATCAACGCCACCTTGCCCTCGGTCTCGCGGCGGATCAGCTTGACCGCCGAGAAAACGCAGTCGAGCTCGGCCGCGGCGTCCTTGACCTTCAGGCGCTTGATGTCGGCCTCGGTGCGCACGGGATTGGAGATCGTCGGTCCGGGAGCGAAGCGCAGCTTCAACCCCATGGGCTCCAGGATCAGAAGGATGTCGGCGAAAAGGATGGCGGCGTCGATGGGCAAAGCGCGCACGGGCTGAAGCGTCACCTTGCAGGCGAGCTCCGGCGTCTTGGCCAGAGCGAGTATCGAGTGCGTCTTGCGCAACTCCCGGTACTCGGCCATGTAGCGTCCCGCTTGACGCATGAACCAGACCGGGGTCGCGTCGACGGCCTGGGAGCGGCAAGCCCGCAAAAATCGCAGTTTTTCGCTTATCATGCCTACATAATACATCTTAGACGGGGGCGCTTGGTGCCAGGCCTCCCATTATCCCATTACTCCTCCGTACTGCTTGGAGAGTAATGGGATAATGGGAGGCCTGGCACCACTCAAGTGGCGAGGAGGGTGTCGGCGGTGCGCAGGAGGTTGAGCAGGGACTCGTCGGACTTCGCCCGGAGGATCTTGCGCCGCAAGGTCTCGTTGGTGATCAAGGACGCGATGCGCTGAAGGACTTTGAGCTGCAGCGTGGGCGTCTCGAGCGGGGTCAGGATGAGGAACACGAGGCGCAGCGGGGCGCCGTCGGGGGTGGGAAGGGCCGGGGCCTTGGCGAAGCGGCCCACCGCGATCAACGGCGTCGTCAAGCCGGGCAGCCGGGCGTGCGGCACGAGGACGCCGCGGCCGACGGCGCTGGCGAACTTGAGCTCGCGGTCCCACACCGCGGCGAAGGCCGCCTCGGCGTCGAGCTCGGGGTTGGCGGCCTTCATCTTGTCCATCAGGTGGCGGATCGTCTCCCGGCGCTCCGTCGTGGGCAGGTTCGCGTCCACGGCCGCGCGCGAGAAGAACTCCCCCGCCATCCAGCCCGTCGTCTTCTCGAACTCGTCGCGGACCTCGCCGACGAGCTCCTCCAGGATGTCCTCGAGCGTGAGCAGGCCCATGATGCGGTTGAGGCCGTCGCGGGCGACGGCGAGGTGCACGCCCTTGTCGGGCATGGTCTTGAGCAGCTTTTCCAGGAGCTCCCCGTCGGACACCTCGTACAGGTCGCGGCGCAGCGCCTTGAGGTCGGGCTCCGCGCCGGTCTCGGTCAGGAGGAGGTCCTTGATGTGCACGAAGCCGATCGCCGAGTCGAGGCCGGTCTCGCACAACGGGTAGCGCGAGTAGCGCTTGTCGCGGATGACCGCCAGGTTCTCGGCCCAGGTCCGGGCCAGCGACAGGTAGGCGATGCGCTCGCGCGGGCGCATCGCGTCGGAGACCTTGGACGAGCCGAAGTCGAAGAGGTTCTCGAGCAGCAGCAGCCGCTCGAGAGGCATCGCGCCGCGCTCCTGCGTCTCGCCGAGCAGCACGCGCATCTCGTCGACGGTGACGGAATGGTCGGCCTCTGACGCCGGCTTGACCCGGAACACGTGCAGGATGCCGCGCGAGGACGCCGACAGGAAGCGCACTGGCCAGCGCAGAAAGGCCTTGAAGCCCGTCAGGGGCAGTATGCCCCACAGGACCACGGTCTCGGCGAACTGGATGCCGATGGTCCGCGGGATGAGCTCGCCCAGAACGATGTGCAGCCAGGACAGGATGGCGAGGGACACCGCGAAGACCGCGCCGTGGAAGACCATCGGCGGCAGGATCAGGGTCAGGCCGCCCAGAGCCCCCTCGACCGCGCGCGCGATCGCCGGCTCGCCGACCCAGCCCAAGGTGAGCGAGAGGATCGTGATGCCGACCTGGCAGGCGGCGAGGTAGTCGTCGAGGCGGTTCAGCGCGGCCTGCACCGCGAGCGCGCGGCGCCCGCCCTTGCGCGCGAGCACCTCGACGCGCGCCGGGCGCACCCGCACCAGCGCGAACTCCATCAGCACGAACAGGGCGTTCGCGGCGATCAGGGCGGCGACCAGGAGCATCAGCATCGTGCGGGGATTATAGCCCTTCTCGGCGCCGAGCTTCGGCCTTGAGGGCCTGCATGTCGAGCTTGCCCGAGCCGAGGAGCGGGAACTGCTCGACCTTATGGAAGTTGCCCTTGTCGGGCAGCCAGAGCTTGGGCAGGCCGACGTCGGCGAGTTTTTTCAGGACGGCCTCGACGTCGAGCTCGGCTTTATAAAGGACGACGAGACGCTCGCCGCGCTTGTCGTCGGGGACGCCGGCCACGACGAAGGTCATGTCGAGGACGCCGTGCGCCTCGTGCAGGCTCTCCTCGACCTTGACGTGCGGCACCATCTCCCCGGCCACCTTGGAGAAGCGCGAGAGCCGGTCGGTCAGGGTCACGAAGCCGTCTTCGTCGATGCGGGCGATGTCGCCGGTGACGTAGTAGCCGTCCTTGACGGCCTCGCTCGTCTTCGCCTCGTCGCCGAGGTAGCCCTTCATCACGTTCGGCCCCTTCACGAGCAGCAGCCCGGGCTGGTCCGCACCGAGCTCCTTGCCGGTGTCGGGGTCGACGACCTTCATGAACACGCCGGGAAGCGGCTGGCCCACGGTGCCGAGCTTGGTCCCGGTCTGATGGATGCCGGGCCAGGCGATGTCGGGGATGTTCGCCGAGGCCACGGGCGAGAGCTCGGTCGCGCCGTAGCCCTCGAGCGGGGTGAGCCCGTATTTCTCCTCGAAGGCCTTGGCGACCTCCGCGCGCAGCTTCTCGGCGCCGACGACGACGCGGCGCAAGGTCTTGAACTTCTCGGGCTCGACGCGCCGCATCCAAGCGAGGAGGAAGGTCGGGGTGCCGAGGAGGCAGGTGACTTTGAAATCGGAGGCGAGCTCGCCGATGCGGCGGGCGTCGAGCGGATTGTAGTGGTAGACGGTCCCCATGCCGAGGCGCAGGGGCATCCAGAGGGTCACGGTGAAGCCGAAGGAGTGGAAGAACGGGAGGACGCCCAACATGCGGTCGTCCGGGCCGAATTGGATCACCTGGGCGACGGCCTCGAGGTTCGCGAGGATATTGGCATGCGTGAGCATCACGCCTTTGGGGGTCCCGGTCGAGCCGCTGGTGAACATGACGGTGGCGAGACGGTCCAAGGAACCGCGGGCCTTGGCGAAGAACGAGCGTTCAAGCAGGAACGACGGGATGAGGAGGAAAATAAGGGCGTGAACGGCTTTGGTGAACGCGGACAGGGACGGCATGAGATCCTCGACATATATCTTCTTGCCGTCGGGTTCCCAGCCCGTCTTTTCCGAGAACTTGCGCGAGGAGACGATGGTTCGAATGCCGGCTTTGTTGACGCAAGCATCCACGACCTCTTTACTGGCCGTGTAGTTCAAATTTATGGCGACCTTGCCGTGCAGAAGAAGGCCCGCGTTGACGAGCGCGGCGCTGGCCGACGGCGGGAGGTACACGCCGATGTTTTCGTCGCCTTCGGCGACGTTGACGGATATCGATCTGCCGATGAGATAGGCGCCCGTCAACGCTTGAATGGCGTTCAAACGGGTGCCGGACGAATCGGCCATGCTCAATGCAAACGGCTTAGCCTTTGCCTGGCGCGAGAACGCCAATGGCAAAGGCGGACTGTCTTGAAGGCGATGGGTGAAGGCCTCGGCCCCTAAGGCGAGAATGGCCTGCCTCACTTCGAATGCCGACGATGACGCCGACATCGGCTTCCCGAAACTCACTGTAACCCGATACGGAATTCTCCGCGGCCACTTGAACACGATTTTCCCGCCGGAAAAACTGAAGATGCTTCCCCATACTTGATCCAAATGCACCGGCACGATCGGGACCTCGACGCCGTGCACCATGCTCTCGAAGCCGCGCTTGAAGCGCTGCATCTGGCCGTGCCGACTGATCTCCCCTTCGGCGAATATGCACACCGCTTCGCCCGACATCATGTACTCCCGCGCGCGCTTGAACGAGGCCACGAGGGCCTTCGGGCCGTCGCCGCTCGAGACGGGGATGCAGCCCATCGCCTTGAAGAACCAGCCGGCGACGGGCAGGTCGTAGAAGGCTCGCAGCATGAGGAAGCGCACGAGGCGCTGGTTGGCCATCGCGATGAGGATGGCGTCGATGAACGACACGTGGTTGGCGACGAGGAGGACCGGGCCGTCGATGGGCACGTTGTCTTGGCCGACCGTTCGTATGCTGTAGATGCACCGCGTCAGCGGCAGGAAGAGAAGCCGCAGGAAGAAATCCGGCAGGCGCTTGAGCAGCTCGTAGGCGATCACCGCCGACATCGCGGCGGCGACGAGGAAGACCTGGGCCGGGTCGAGGCGGAACTTGGCGTCGAGGGCCCACAGCGCGGCCGAGGCGACGAGGATCGCGGCGAAGCAGAGGAAGTTGCCCGTCGCCACGACGCGGCCGCGCTCGTCGGCGGGGCTGCGCTGCTGGATGAAGGCCTGAAGCGGCACCGCGTAGAAGCCGGCGGACAGCCCCGCCATGAGCAGGTCGAAGATCACGCGGTTCGGCGAATGATAGGCGAAGCCCAGGTCCGCCCCGAACAGCACGAGGCCGAGCGCGCCCGCCGGGACGAGGCCGAGCTCGACGCGGCCGCGCGACAGCCGCCCGGCGATGAAGGAGCCCGCGCCGATGCCGAGGGCCAGCATCACCTGGAAGCGCCCGCAGGCCGCCTCGCTCAGGCCCATGAGGCGCGTGCCGTAGACGAGCAGGTTCAGCTGGAACAGCGCTCCGACGAACCAGAAGAAGGCGGCCGCGTAGATGGCGAGGTTCACGTTCGGCAAAGAGGCGAGGTGCCGGAGGTTGGCGGCCGTGCTCGAGAACGGGTCGAGCGACAGCGCCGCCCCCGGGCGCGCCGGGGCCGAGGCGGGGATCAGCAGGGACCCAAGGAAGCCCGCGAGGGCGACGGCGGCGAGCAGGGCCGCCGCCAGCCCAGGGCGGTCGCGCAGGCGCATGACGAGCTCGGCGGCGGCGGTGGTGCCTAAGATGATCGCGCCGAAGCTCGTCATCTGCACGAGGCCGTTCGCGTTGGACAGCTCGCCGTCCTCGACGAGCTCGGGGAGGATCGCGAACTTGACCGGGCCGAAGAACGCGGAGTGGACGCCCATCAGGAAGACGAGGACCAGCAGGGCCGGCACGCTGCGCGCCGCGAGAGCCGGCACGGCGAGCAGGAGGAGTGCCACCTCCAGCGCCTTGAACAGGGCGACGAGGCGGGCCTTCGGCCAGCGGTCGGCGGCGTCGCCGGCGAGCGTCGAGAACAGGAGGAACGGGACGATGAACGCCGCGCTGGCCGCCGCGATGAGCGCCGGCGCGCCGTCGGGATCGGCCGCGACCGTCAGCAGGATGACGAAGGTCTTGAAGGCGTTGTCGTTGAACGCGCTCGTCGCCTGCGCGGCCAGGAAGGCGAGGAAGCCCCTCGAGGAGACGCCCCGCCTCATCGGCTCTCCCGGGCCTCGCGCTCGAGCGCCGCGCGCCGCTCCCAGGAGCCGGGGTGCGTGCGGAAGTAGTCGGAGAGGCCCTCGGCGGCGACCTCGCCCGGGCCGCGCTTCGTGTCCTCCTCCGCCTTGAGGCCGAGGGCGTCGAAGAGGCGCAGGCCCGCGGCGGGGTCGCGCTTGCGCGAGCGCATCAGACGCACGGCGTACGCGTCGGCCTCGAGCTCCTGGCTCGGCGAGAAATGCAGGGAGGCGAGCATGCGCGGCAGGAAGATCGCGCCGCCGAGCACCACGCGCACGGGGTCCTTCTCGCCCGCGCGCAGGCGGTAGCGGTCGGCGCAATGGGCGAGCTCGATATGGCCGATCTCGTGGCCGAGCACGAACAGGAGCGCGTCGGGGTCCGCGTGAAGTCTCTCGAGAAGGTCGAAGGTCGCGTAGACGAAGCCGCCGGGGACGGCGAAGGCGTTGATCCCGCCGTGATCGACGGCCCGGAACTCGTAGCGCCCGCGGAAGCGAGTCACCAGCGGCGAGCCGGCCGCCTCGAGGCCGAGCTCCTTCCACAGCGCCGCGCGCGAGGCCCCGGGCGTGCCGGGCGCCGGCTCGGTCCCGCGCCGCAGGTCCTTGTCGATCTTCTCGCCGATGGCCCGTTCCTCGCCGCTCGAGAGCGGGAAGACGACCGCGGCGCCCCGGTCGAGGGCCTTGCCGTGCTCGGCGACGGCGCGGGACACGGGGAGAAGGCTCTCCCGGCTGGGGCCGCCGCGGCCGACGACGAACGCGGCGCCGAGGGCGAGGAGGATGAGCGCGGCCGGCGCGAGCCGCTTCACTCCCCGGAGCCCGCCTTGTTGTAGAGGGTCGAGGCGAAGATCAGCACGACGCCGAGGGCGACGAAGCTCGCCACGCGGTGCGGCAGCGGGAGGTTGGCCGTGTCCGAGAGCAGCGCCTTCGCCACGCACAGGCCGAGCAGGCCGAGGCCGGGCAGGCGCAGCTCGCGCCAGCCCAGGCCGATGCCGCCGGCCAGGAAGGCGATGCCCAGCCCCGTCCACGCCATCGTCAGCTGGACGCGGTCGAGCTCCTTGGCGAAGTAGGCCGCGCCGAGGACCAGCGCCAGGAGCGCGAACATCGTCGCCGCCTGGTCGTCGCGGTCCTCCTCGGCCTGCGCCGACTTGGCGAACGACAGGCCCCCGAGAAGGGCGCCGATCGACGACCAGAACAGCAGCGCGCGGGGCACGGTGAGGGGCGACAGCAGGGCCGCCGGCGCGGTGAGATAGGACACCCCGGCCTCGAGCGCGGCGCCCGCCGCGAGCAGCAGGGCCTGGGCGCGGAAGTCCGCGCTCTTCGCGGTCCGCCCGAGCCAGAAAAGGCCGAGCGAGGTGAACGCCCAGATCGGCAGGCGCAGGCGCCCGTCGAACTCGCGGTAGACCGCGAACGAGGCCACCGCGAGGAGCATCCAGGACAGCGCGCGGCGCTGGTCGGCGCGGGAGAACGGCTCCCAGCGTTTTGACAGCTCCTCATCCATCGGATCGGCGAACAGGAGGTACAGGTAGGCCCCGATCACCACCGCGGTGACGAGTAGTCGCGGCGACACGCCCATCGCCGGCGTCCCGGCCCCGTAGTCGACGAAGAAGGAGTAGAACCCGAAGCCGAGCTCGAGGACGGCGGCCTGCACCCACAGGTGCACGCGTCCGAGGCGCACCGCCAGGTGCTCGCCGGCGATGGCGAGCGCCACGAGACAGCACAGGAACGGCGCCGCGTCGAGCGCGCCCCACAGGCCGAGCACGAGCGCCGCCGTGCCGATGTACAGCCAGTACTCGGTGACGGGCCTCTCCCACTCCTCGGGGTCGGCGAGCCACAGGCGGTGAAAGCGCGAGAAGAAATAGGACAGGCCGGAGAACACGTACAGCGCCATCGCCGCGGCGCGGCGCGCGTCGTCGCCGCGGCGCGCGACCTCGGTGTAGAACATGAAGGTCAGCAGGGCCATGCACAGGCCGGCCGCGCGCCAGACGGGCTGGTTCAGGAACAGGCCGACGAACACCCAGCCCGTCGAGACCCCGACCCAGGCGACCAGCTTCCACATCGGGTCCGGCATCTCGAAGACGGCGGCCGCCATCAGAGCGAGCGGGATCACGCCGCCCAGGCTCACCGACGCCGCGGCGCGCCCCAGCACGCGCAGATGGCCGATCGCGGGCAGGAGGAAGAGCGCGCTCAACGCCCCGGCGCGCGGCAGGCTGGCGCGGCCGAAGTACACCCGTCCCATCGAGCCGGCGACGAGGGCGAACAGGGCCGCGTTCAGGCACAGCGCCGAGTCGAGGATGCTCTTCTGGGCGCCGGTGAAGAGGCGCTCGCGCGTCCGGGGCACGAACGGCATCAACGCGACGATCAGGTAGCCCCCGGCGAGCCAGCCGAACGGCTGGGCGAAGTTCGCCGCGGTGTGTTCCGCGGGCGGCAGGCCGATGGTGCGGAAGTACTCGGGGACGTAGTTGGCGTGGAAGCCGATCAGCGCCGGGATCAGCACGTCGGCCTCGCCGGACTCCACGGCGATGGCCGCGGAAGCGGCCAGCAGCAGCAGGAACAGGTCGAAGGAGGCGATGTCCGCCCGAAGGAACAGCAGCAGGAAATAGGTCAGGCCGACGGCGTACAACCGGAAGGGCCTCGAGCCCGTCGACAGCGCGTGCGTGATCATGCCGCCGGCCGCCGCCAGCAGGAGCCCGAGCGCGACCTGGGGCGAGTCGACGATCTTCACCGGCTCGAAGTGATAGACGGCGTAGGCCGTGATATAGAGGACCGACCAGCCTCCGCCGAGCAGGGCGCCGGACAGGTTCTGGTACGGGGGCCGCGCGCGGACGAACACGCCGAGGCCGACGAGGGCGGCGCCCGCGGCGGCGGCCATCAGCGCGCGCTCGTGCGGGCTGGTGTGCTGGGCGCGCCAGATCAGGAAGAAGACGACGCCGAGGCCGAGGATCAGCGCGCCGACGTACTGGAGCATCTTCTCGCCGATGAACTTCTCGGTGAACGCCGAGGAATAATCGCGCGGCGCCGCGGGCGCGGAGCGCAGCGGCCCGGACGCCTTGGGGAGCGGCGGCAATCCCTTCGCCTTGCGCACGAGGTCCGCGAAAGTCTCGGACCGCTCGGCCGGGGCCGGAGGGGGCGGGGACGAGGGCTTCGGGACGGGGGCGGGCTTCGGCGCCGGGGTCTCGATCCTGGGAAAAGGGGCCTCGGCGGGCCTGCCCCACTTCAGCCTCTCCACCTCGTCCCGAAGGGAACGGACCTCGAGGCTCAACGCGCGCAGCTCGGACTGGAGATCTTCGTTTGTCGCCATGAACGCCCAAGGATACGCCCGCCGCCGATTCCTGTCAAGGCGGGGGTTTGCTAGGATGGGCCATGGCCGAAGCCAAGGAATTCAAGCCGCTCAAGGACCTGGGAGCGATCCCGCTCAGCGAGGCGAGCGAGCTCAAGTTCTACGTCGACGAGTTCAAGGGCCACCGCTACGGGTCGATCCGCACGTTCGTGACCGGCGACGCCTACTCCGGCCCCACCAAGGCCGGGGTCACCTTGAACGCCCGCGTGCTGGAGGAGACCATCCCCGTCCTCGAGAAGCTCCCGGCTGAGCCCGCCGGCGCCGAGGACCGCGAGCTGGTGCGCGTGCCCAGGAAGATGGGCGTCGAGCTGGTCGTCCGCGTGACCTTGCACAAGGGCACGGTGGGCATCGACCTGCGCGAGTGGGTGATCGAGGCCGGCTACACCGGCTGGTCCAAGAAAGGCGTCCGTGTTCCTTATAATAGCCTGGCCGCGATGATCGTCTACCTGCGCCAGATGAAAGCGCTCGTCGTAAAACCCTGACGTCCTCCCCCTGGCGCGTCTTCCGAACTCCTGTTATAGTGGCCTCGTGATGCCCTCCGTCCCGCGGGACGGCGTCGGCAGCCGACCTGGACTGGGCGCTCCAAAATGACGCAGACTTCGTGAACCGATTTGTCGACCGCAACGCCGCGCAAAGGTAAAAACACCATGAACTTCCCGATCTTACGCCGTCTGCTCGCCGTCTCCCTGGCCCTGATCCTCGCGGTCCCGGCCTCCGCCTTCGACAAATACGGCGGCGGCCCGATCGTCGCCGAGCTCGTCGGCCGCCTGCTCGAGCAGACCCACTACGCGCGCCGCCCGATCGACGACGCCGTCTCCAAGGAGTTCCTGCGCAACTACCTCGAGGCCTACGACTACAACCACATGATCCTCGAGAAGAGCGACGTGGACGAGTTCGAGGCCAAGTACGCGACGACCCTCGACGACCGCATCAAGGACGGCGACGTCGAGGCCGCCTACGAGATCTACGAGCGCGTGCTGATGCGCCTCGACGAGCGCGTCGCCCTCGTCAAGACGCTGACGTCCTCCACCTTCACCTTCACCAACGACGACAAGATCGTCCTCGACCGCCACGAGCTGCCCTGGCCCGCGACGCCCGCGGAGGCCAAGGAGCTGTGGCGCCTGCGCATCAAGCACGAGGTCCTGCTCGAGCGCCTCGCCAAGCTCAAGAGCGACGAGGCCAAGGCCGCCGCCGCCAAGGCGGCGCAGGAGAAGAAGGATAAGGCCCCCGCCGTCGCCGAGGCGCCGAAGCCCGAGGCCAAGAAGGAGGAGGCGCAGACCGGCGCCGAAGGCGCCGCGCCGGCCAAGCCCGCGAAGGAGCTCACCGCCAAGGAGACGATCGACCAGCGCTACGACCGCATCCTGCGCAGCTACAAGGAGTACGACGGCATCGACATCTTCTCCACCTTCGTCTCCGCGCTGACGCGCGTCTTCGATCCGCACACCGACTACCTCGCCGCCGCCCAGAAGGAGAACTTCGACATCAGCATGAAGCTCTCCCTCGTCGGCATCGGCGCCGTGCTGCGCTCCGAGGACGGCTACGCGCGCATCGTCTCGCTCGTCCCCGGCGGTCCCGCCGACTCCGACAAGCGCCTCAAGCCCAACGACAAGATCGAGGCGGTCGCCCAGGGCGACGGCCCGTTCGTCGAGGCCGTCGGCATGAAGCTCGACCGCCTCGTGCAGATGATCCGCGGCGAGAAGGGCTCCGTCGTGCGCATGCGCGTCATCCCCGCGGACGCGATCGATCCCTCGACGCGCGTGGTCATCACGCTCGTGCGCGACGAGATCAAGCTCACCGACCAGGAGGCCAAGGCCAAGATCTTCACCGTGCCCGGCAAGGGCGGCAAGGCCTCGAAGGTCGGGGTGCTCGACCTGCCATCGTTCTACGCCGACATGCGCGGCGGCGAGGGCGGCAAGAGCGCCACCCGCGACACCGAGCGCCTCGTGGGCGAGATGAAGCGCCGCGGCGTGGACTCCCTGATCATCGACCTGCGCCGCGACGGCGGCGGCTCCCTGTCGGAGGCCGTCTCGCTGACGGGGCTCTTCATCAACGCCGGCCCCGTCGTCCAGGTCAAGGACGCGCGCGGCACGATCAAGCTCCTGCGCGACACGGACTCGATGACCGGCTTCGACGGCCCGATGATCGTGCTGACGGCGCACGGCTCCGCCTCGGCCTCGGAGATCTTCGCGGCGGCCCTGCAGGACTACGGCCGCGGCATCGTCGTCGGCGAGAACAAGACGTTCGGCAAGGGCACCGTGCAGTCCGTGCTCGAGCTGAACCAGTACCTTCCCCCCGCCTACCGCTCCTACAAGCCCGGCGCGCTGAAGCTGACGATCCAGAAGTTCTACCGGGTCTCCGGCGGCTCGACGCAGCACCGCGGCGTGCTGCCCGACATCCACATCCCCTTCTACGGGGACATCAGCGAGTCCACCGAAAGCTCCCAGAAGAGCGCCTTGCCCTACGACGAGGTCGAGCCCGCGCCTTATGACAGAAGCGCGACTTTGCAGGCCCGCCTCTCGACTTTGGCCAAGGCCTCGACGGCCCGCGTCGCCGCCTCCCGTGAGTTCCAGTGGATCAAGGAGGACATGGCGCGCTGGGAGAAGCAGAAGAAGGACAAGGCCCTCTCGCTCAACGAGAAGGCGCGGCTGGCCGAGCGCAAGACCGACGAGGAGCGCTCCGCCGCCCGCAAGAAGGAGCGCGCCGCCCGCAAGGACAAGCCCTTCGCCTCCGAGGAGATCACCTTGGCCATACTCGACGGCAAGGCCCCCGCCGTGTCGACCGCGACGGCCGCGACGCCTCCCGCGCCGCTCGACGACGACGAGGACGCCCCCGGGGCCTCGTCCGACGCGCCCGACTCCGTGCTCGACGAGACTTTGCGCATCGCGGCCGACCTGACCGCGCTGACGCCGCCGCCCGTCGGCCAGGCCGAGCGCCGCTCCCGCAACGCCGTCACCCAATAGCGGAAGCCCCCGGGCGGAGGGTTCGCGTCGCCGCCGTCGATCCGATGTCTGGCGGGGCCGCTCGGCATTGAGCCTCGCTCGGGGTCGTCCGCGATCGACGGAGCAAACGTCGCGGCGACCCCACGCCCCGCCAGACATCGGATCGACGGCGGCTAGGGCTCGTCCGCCCGGGGGTTTCCTCCATCTTCGTTCATGCAGGGGGGCCGGCGACGCGATGTCCGAGGGGCGTGGGTCGCGCGACCGCGATGCTCATGGGTCGCGCAAGACCCGAGCGCGGCTCAATGCCGCGCGTCCCCGAGGACATCACGTCGCCGGCCCCCGCCCATATCGGCGTTTGATAGAATGCCCGTCTCGTGATCGCGTTCCTGCTCGCCGTAGCCGTCGCCGTTTCCGCGAATGCGGCGCCTCCCGTGCGTTTGGCTCTGATCGAGGACACGCCCTCGGCCGCGACGACGGCCGTCCTCCCGGCCCTCGAGCGCGCGCTGCGCGACGCCGGCGGCGACGCCGAGCTGCTCGGCGTCGACTTCGTCGCCTGCTCGTTCACCGGCGACGACCACATCTGCCGCCTGCCGAGCGCGCTCGGCGCGCCGCCGACGGACTCCGCCTCCACCGCCGTCGCGCTCGAGTCGGAGCACGGCGTCGCGTTCGTCTACCCGCCGGCGGAGGACTTCGTCGCCGCGCTCGTGAAGTCGGCCGCCGACCCGACGACGTTCCCGGTCTACGGCGCGATGGCGCTGCGCGAGCGGGAAGCCGAGGCCTCGGCTTACGTCTCCCGGACCGGCGCGACGACGCTGACTCTGAGCGCCGAGCTCGACCGCCCCGCGACCCGCCGCTGGCGCCAAGGCATCGCCGGCTTCTACCGCGTGCGCTGGAAAGGACGGGACATGGCGGTGCTCATCCCCGCCCGCGAGCACGGCGGCCTCGCCCGCCTGGCGGCCGCCGCGGCCGAGGCGCCGCGGCCGTGGATCGGCGTCGCCCGCGGGGGGACCTTGGGCTCGACGATGTCCGACGGGACGCCGCTGGAGGTCCTCGACGCCCTCGAGCGGACGGGCCTGCGCTGGTCGGCGGTCTCCGCCTCCGAGGTCGAGCATTGGTCCGACCTCGAGGCCTACCGGAACGGGCATCCCGACGGCGTGCGCTTCCTCTCGGCGAACCTCATCTACTCGACGGACTCCGCGCGCGGGCCCTTCCCCCCGTACGCGGTCGTCGACGCCTCCGGCACGCGCGTCGCCCTCGTGGGGCTGACGCCCGACTCCGCCGGCGAGCTCCTCCCCCGCTTCGGGCCCGGCCGCCTGGCCGTGCGCGACGCGGCGACCGCCGTCGACGAGCTCATCCCCCGCCTGCGCGCCGACGCCGACGTCGTCGTCCTGCTCGCCCCGCCGGAGCTCGCGCGCTCCGCGCGCATCATGAACGAGACCGGCGTCGACCTCGTGCTCGGCGAGGGGCCCGATGGCTTCTCGACCGTCCCGCCGCCCTCGGTCGCCGTCGCCCAGGCCGAGCGCCCGGCCTACGCTCAGCCGTTCCCGGCGCTGCGCGCGTACCGCCCCGCGCTGAACGTCTACGAGATCGACCGGCGCGTCGAGGACGAGCGGGCGTCGTGGACGGTGACGAGCTCCGCGCGCCTGCTCGACGACCTCGCGCTGCAGCTCGACGGCTTCCCGATCCGCGCGTGGGATGCCTTCGTCGCGTCGGCCTCGACCGAGAGCCCTTTGATCCCGCCCGCGCGCGCCGTCTTCGCGGGCACGGGACGCCGGTGGCCGTTCTACACGGCGCGCGAGTTCTGGACGCTCTCGGCGGGCCTGCTGTCCGAGCGGGGGCGCGCCGAGGCGGGCCTGCTGCCCGTGTCGCGGATGATGGGCGACACGCCGGGCGGCGTCCGAGAGGGCCTGATCCGCGCGAACCTCGGCGGAGCCGGGCAGGCCGTGCTCGTCTCGCTCCCGGGCTCGCGGCTCAAGAGCCTCGCGGCCGAAGCCGCCGGGCAGGCGCGCCGCGAGGATGCCGGCCTGCCGGTCGACGCGAAGCTGCGCTTCACGGTGTCCGGCTTCGACCCGAAGGGCCGCCTTCGCGGCGTGCCCCTCGACGCCAAGGGCGCTTACCGGCTCGCGACCTCCAGGACGGCCGCCGAGGCGCTGGGCCTGCCCGAACCCTATGAGCTGCTCGCCGGGACTCCGACGGTGGACGACGCCGTGCTCGGCGAGCTGAGGCCCCGCTCCGACGGCGCGAGCGCCTCCGACTGGCGCGCGTGGATGGCCGGCGCGCCGCTGAGCGCACCCGGCCTCTGGCGCCTGAACTTCCGCGACGTGGGCCTGAACCTGCGCCAGACCAAGGTCGTGCGCTCCGACGAGTTCAACGCGGTGCCCAACTCCCGCATCCAGGGCTTCAACGAGATGCTCGTCGGAGGAGTGTTCAAGGCCGACGCCGAGTACCTCAAGAGCGAGTTCAAGTGGACGAACACCGTCGAGGCGGAGTACGCGAAGAGCCGCATCGAGCCGCGCAACGCGCCGGCGACCGTCAACCTCGCCTCCAACCGCGTCATGCTGCTGACCTTGGGCACTCACCGCGCGGGCCAGATCCGCCGGGAGTGGCTCGCGCGCTCCTGGGGCCCCTCGCTCGGCCTGCAGTACGACGGCGAGTTCGAGTCCACCCTGGGGCTGCGCCGCAAGCAGGCCTACAGCCTTTTCCCCGGCGTCGAGTTCTTCGACGGGACCTTCGTGCGCACGCTCGTGCTCTCCGGCATCCTCAAGCGCGACCTCGGCCGCGAGCCGCCGAACACCCAGAGCGGTCTGCGCCTGCGCTCCGTGTTCTCGCGGGAGATCGGCCCCGCCAAGGCGCTGCTCCACGGCGAGCTGTGGAACAACTACTTCTTCCTGACCAAGCAGGACACCGCGGGCGACCTGCGTCTGGAGGGAGACTTCAACGTCAAGCTGCGCATCCCGGTCCGCAAGTACCTGTCGGTCGCACCCTACTTCGACTTCTACTGGTTCCAGCTCAAGACCCGCCCGGACAAGGGCTACGTCACGACCTTGGGCGTGTCCATCGGCTTCTCGCGGCTGTGGAAGCCGCAGTACGAAGCGTTCTGATCCGCGGCCTAATTACAACCTTGACAAGGCCCGGGGCTGGACCTACACTTTTGTCACGCGAGGTCCATCCATGAATATCCCCCGTTTCCTGGCCGTGTGCGCCGTCCTGGCCGCTTTCGCCGCCTTCCCGAGCCGGGCTCCAGCCGAAGAAGACGAGAACACCGAGGAGGCCGCCGCGCAGGAGGCCGACCAAGCCCCGACGACGACCACCACCACGACGGAGGCGGCCGCGCCCGCGGCGGAACCGATCCCGGTCAAGAAAGCCGCGCGGGGCTACAAGAATCATCCCCGCCCGGCGGCCGCGCGCCGCGACGAAGGAGGCGGGGGAGGAGGCGGCGGAGCGCTGCCGCGCCGTCCAGGCGCCGGCGACGAGGAAGAGGACGACCAGTCCTCCTCGCCGACCCCGCCCCTGGGCAAGCCGCCGAAGGACGACAAGGGCTGCGACATGCCTCCCCTTCACCACATCAACGTCCACTTGATGGGCGGCAACGGGAACCGCTTCCGGGTCGACTCCACCCCCATCGTCTGCTCGACCGACGCCGGCACGCGGCACGAGCGCTACTGCCAGGAGACGATGGGCGACGACAACCGCCGCTGCTGCCCGGTCAAGCCCGAGGGCCATCCCCTGCGCGTGGCCTGCGAGCTGATCCTGCTCGGAACGGACCCCACCGACGGCATCGCGGGGCCGCATTGGTCCTACGCCGGCGGCGACGGCAGGGTCGAACGGCACCCGGATAACCCCTTCCTGGCCTTCGCGTACGGCAAGGGCGTCGTCCGCGCCTGCTCGAACGTGTCCAAGGCGTGCGGCGAGACGTCCTATCAGGTGCCCAACTACAAGCCCTAGCCATGAGCATGCTCGGCCTCGACGCGCGCCGGGCCGCGCCCCTCGTCGTCGTCTTCGCGGCGATGGCCTGCGGCGGGATCGGCGGCGGAGGGAGCGGCTGCGGCCCCGCGCTCGACGCCGACAAGATCGCCGCGGACGCCAAGGGCTCGAACGCGGCGGCGGACGCCGCGGCGGCCCGCGCCAAGATGGGAGACGCTCTCATCCAGAAAGGCGACGGCTACGAGAAGGGCGCCTTCGCCAACCTCCTCTCCGGCTTCTCCGGTGACGGAAGCACTTTGCCGGGCTCGCCCAAGAGCGAGTTCGCCCGCCTGGCCCAGTCCCTGCCGCCCACGCCCGAGAACCAGAAGCTCATCGAGCAGGCCTTGGGCCAGGACAACGCCAGCCACGGCAAGGGCGGCGCCACGGACCTCGCCGGCAACGGCGGCTACGTCACGGTGGTCGACGGCGCCGACGGCAAGCCCAAGTGGCAGTGGAACGCTTACGACGCCGGCCACTCCGCGCCCAAAGGCTTCGAGAAGCCGTACGTCTCGCCCGCCGGCTACACGGGGCTGCCCTCGCCCGCGGCCGGATCCGGGACCTCGGCCGGTCCCGCCGCGGGCTCGAACGCCCTCACGCCGCCTCCCGGCGTCACCGGCTGCTGGCCGAAGCCCCCGGGGCTGCATCACATCAATCTCCACCTGATGGGCGGCAACGGCAACCGCCGCGTCGTGGACTCGACACCCATCGTCTGCTCGGGAAGCTACTGCTCGGCGGTCGGGTTCTCCGGCCGCGGGTGCTGTCCCCTGCGCCCGGAGGGCGACCCCCTGCGCGTCCAGTGCGAGGGCGAGGTCCTGGGAAGGAACCGCGAAGGCAGGATCGGTCCGCGCTGGACCTACAAAGGCAACGGCAGCGTCGAGGTCCAGCCCGTCAACCCGTTCCTCGCCTGGGCCTACGGCAACGGCTGGGTCGGGGCCTGCTCGAACGTCTCGCCGGTGTGCAGCTGGAAGGAAGTCATCAACCACCCCGAGCTCCTGCGCGGGACCACCTCGCAGGCCGTGGGCGGCGGCGGAGGCGGGGGCGGCTCCTCGGGCGCGCCCGCAGGCTCGAGCGGCTCGGCGCCGAGATCGGCGCCGGGCACGCCGCTGAAGTCCTCGACGGACACGGCTCCCGGGAATTCCAACCTGGAAAGCCTGATCCCGACCATCCCCGAAGTCGAGCCGGCGACCGACACGCCGCCGAATTAAACGGCCCCGGTCAGGTCGGCCTCGAAGAGTATCTCGTAGGCGTGGCCGAAGGGCGCGGGCTTGCTCGCGTACAGGCTGATCTTCGTCACCGGGCGGCGCAGGCCCAGGACCGGCTCCGCCTTGAGCGCGGCGACGAACCCGGGCGGGGCGGCGTCGTCCCGGTTGCGCCCCAAGGTGAGATGCGGCGCGTAGGGCCGCGGCTCGTTTCGGTAGAGCAGCCCCGCGAGCCTCTCCATCGGCTCCTTGCCCTCGGCCAGGCCGATCCAGACCACGCGCGCCTCCTCGTGGGAGTCGAACGCGTCCACGGCGCCGTACACGACCGAAAACGGCGCCGTCGCCGCGGCGGCGCGCGTCATCAGCTCCCGGATCTCGGGCAGCCGGCTCTCGTCCACCGCGCCGAACCAGCGCAAGGTCGTGTGCATGTCGCGCGGGTCCACCCAGCGGAAGCTCCCGCCGGCCCGGCGCAGGCGCGCGACGGCCTCGGCGGCGGCCGCCTTGACCTCCTCGTCCGCGGCGACGGCGATGAACAGGCGCATAAGAAGATAAACTATATCTCATGAGAGCCGTGGCGACACGAGTCTTGTCGGCCTCCGTGACCTTGCGCGACGGCGCCCATGCCGGCGAGACGCGCTCGACCGGCCCCGGGCTCCTCGTCCTGCTGGGGGTCGGCCTCGAGGATAACGAAGCCTCGCTCAAGAAGCTCGTGGACAAGCTCCTCGCCCTCCGGATCTTCGCCAACGACGAAGGCAGGTTCGACCGGTCGGTGACCGACGTCAAAGGCGAGATCCTCCTCGTCTCCCAGTTCACCCTGTGCGCCTCGCTCAAGGGCGGCCGCCGCCCCGACTTCACGTCCGCCGCGCGCCCGGACCAGGCCGAGCCGCTGTATCGCCGCGCCGCCGCGCTGCTCGCGGCCGCGGGCCTGACCGTGCGGACCGGCGAATTCGGCGCCTCCATGGCGGTGGAATCGGTCAACGACGGGCCCGTGACCATCGTTTTGGACACCGAAACCTTCTAGGTCCTTCGGGCAATATTTAAATTTTGTATTGTTTTTACATCCGATTTGCGATTGATTAACATCAATTACATGGGTTGACCGGTCTCATCGGCGTTTCCCGCCCCGCCCCATATACTGTAGGGGCAATGAACACCAAGTCGACTTTCTTCACCGTTCTCTCCCTGATCCTCGCGACCTCGGCCTCGGCCCAGGTGACCTCGATCCTCCCCGGCGGCCGCGGCAACATCTACATCGGTACCGGCGTGAACCTCCCCGGCCCGGTGCCCAACATCGTGATCAGCCCGCGCATCAGCCTCCCCGCGCCGCTCCTCGCCCCGTCCATCGTGCTGACGGCCGCCCCCGCCCCGACCCCGGCGCAGACCCCGGTCCCGGCCCAAATCCCGACCCCGGTGGTCCCCGTCATCGCCCCCACGATGCCCTCTCTTCCCATCTCCGCGATCCCCGAGCACATGTGGAAGCTCAACGCGCACGAGGGCGTCCTCCCCTACCCTGCCCTGCGCGCCCAGCTCGCCGCGCCGGCCAAGGACGACAATCCCAAAGACGCCGTCGCCGAGCGCGACGCCCTGGACAACCTTTTCGACGGCCGCCGCCAGCCCGCCGAGAAGTCCCCGGTGCGCTCCGACCGCCACCAGAGCCTCCCCGAGCAGGACCTCGAGAGCGAGATCGGCGCCTATTAAGCCTTAAGCCGTTCAAGACGAAAGGGCCTCGCGAAAGCGAGGCCCTTCTTCTTTCCCGACCCCTTGCGCTCGAACGCTTGTTCGATTATACTAAGCCCCATGTTCGTCGCCAGCGAGGACTATGACGACGTCGGCCTCAAGCTCGACGACCGCCTCATCAAGCGGCCGGCGGCCACCTTCTTCCTGCGCGCCGCGGGGTCGGCGCCCGACGCCGACGTCAAGGACGGCGACCTCCTGATCGTGGACCGCGCCGAGCCTCCGGCTCCGGGGCGCGTGATCGTGGCGGTCGTGCGCGGCGAGATGCTGACGCGGCGCCTGCCGCCCGGCTGGCGGGAGGACGACGGCCTCGAGATCTGGGGCGTGGTGACCTTCGTCGTGCGCGCGCCGTAGCGATGCCCGTCTTCGCCCTCGTCGACTGCAACAACTTCTTCGTCTCCTGCGAGCGCGCCTTCCGCCCCGAGCTCGAGGGGCGCCCCGTCGTCGTGCTCTCCAACAACGACGGCTGCGTCATCTCCCGCTCCGAGGAGGCCAAGGCCCTCGGCGTCGGCATGGCGGCGCCCTTCTTCGAGATCCGCGCGCTCGTCGCCGAGCACAAGATCGTCTCGCTGTCGGCCAACCACGAGCTGTACGTGGACATGTCCCGCCGCGTCTCCGCCGTCCTCGACCGCCACGCTCCCGTCGTCGAGAACTACTCGGTCGACGAGTCCTTTTTGACGCTCCCCGCCGAAGGCGCCGATCTCCTCGAGACCCGCGCCCACGCCCTGCGCGCCGAGGTGCGCCGCTGGACCGGCCTGCCGGTGGCCGTCGGCCTGGCGCCGACGAAGGCCCTGGCGAAGCTCGCCTCGGACAAGGCGAAGAAATGCGGCGGCGTGCTGTCCCTGCTCGACGCGGGTCTGAGGGAAAAGATCTTGGACGAGACGCCCGTCACCTACGTCTGGGGCATCGCCAAGCGCTCCGCCCTGCGCCTGGCGCCCTACGGCGTGCGCACCGCCGGGGACTTCACCCGCGCGCGCGACGCGGTCATCCAGAACGCGCTCGGCATCGGCGGCCTGAAGCTGGCCCACGAGCTGCGCGGCGTCTCCTGCCTGACCTTGGCCGACGCGCCCGCCGCGCGCAAGTCGGTGACCGTCTCCCGCTCCTTCGGCAAGCCGGTGTACTCCCTCGAGGCGCTGCAGTCGGCGCTGGGCACGTTCGCCGCCCGCGCCGCGGAGCGCGCGCGCCGCCACGGCCTGCGCGCCGGCGAGCTCGGCGTGCACTTCGGCTGGCGCGAGGACGACCGCCCCGTGATGGACGGCGAGAGCGTCCACCTCTCGCCGACCAACGACACTCCGACCTTGATCCGCGCGGCGAAGGCGCTGGCCGACAAGCTCTTCGTGGAGGGGCGCGCGTACAAGAAGGCGGGGATCGTGCTCGGCGGCCTGGAGGCCGCGGACGCCGCGCAGAGCGAGTTCTTCGACGACGGGTCCGGGGAGAGGTCGGCGCGGCTGTCGAAGACCGTCGACCGGCTCAACGCCGCGCTCGGCGCGGGGGCCCTGCGCTACGGCGGGGAGAAGTCGTCGACGTCCTGGGCCTCGCGCTGCGAGAGCCGGTCCCCGTGCTGGACGACCCGGTGGGAGGACCTAAAGACCGTTCGTGCGGCGGTGTGAGCGCGCGTAGCGCACGGCGTCCCTCGGCGCCTCGCGGCGGACCAGCAAAGCCGCGGCGGTGAGCAGCATCAAGCCCGCGATCGCCAGGAACAGGCAGAACAACGTCCCCTCCTGGCACGGCAGACCTGGGTTGCTTCCATGACCGGCGACCGCCGCGACCATCATGATGTTCATCTCGGTGTACTCCCGTCGGAGGGGACCCGACCTCGGGAGTATGCCCGCGACCTGTTACGCCGCTATTTCAGGATCGAGTAATTAGCGTCACTAAGAGTGTCAGGCCTCATAATTTGAAACATTCTTTGTTCAAATTATGAGGCCTGACACCGAAAAGTGGACGGGAGCGGCTAGCGGCGGCGGCGCTTCTGCCAGGGGGAGGGCTTGGCGGGCTTGTGCTTGTTCTGCCAGGGAGTGACGCGGATCTGGTTGGGCAAGGAGTCCTTGACGGGCTCGAGCTCGATGCGGCCCATGGCCTCGTCGACGCCGGTGAGCTTCACCTTGAGCTTCTGGCCGACCGTCGCGTTGGCGCCGCGCCACAGGCCGACGGCGCCGGACTCGGACAGGGACACGAAGGCTCCCGCGGTGGTGACGTTGATGACGACGCCGTCGAAGATCTCGCCCACGGAACGGCCCAGGATCGCGGCGCGCGCCATGTCCACGGCCTTGCGCTCGGCCTCGGCGGCCCCGCGCTCGCGCTCGGAGCAGTGCACGGCCAGGCCTTCCAGGTCGATGCCGCTGACGTGGCTCGTCTTGTCGCCCTTGAGCAGGCCTTTGACGGCGCGGTGGACGACCAGGTCGGGGTAGCGGCGGATCGGCGAGGTGAAGTGGCAGTAGTCCTTCGACGCGAGGCCGAAGTGGCCGCCGGCCTCGGCGGAGTAGCGCGCCTGCTTCAGGCTGCGGATGACCTGGATGTTGGCGGTCTCCTCGAACGGATGGCCGACGGCAGCCGCGAGCAGGCTCTGCAGTCCTTCCACGGGATGCGCGACGAGCGAGGTCTTGGCCACGATGCCGAGCTGGCCCATCTCCTCCTGCAGCGCCTGGAGCCGGACGGGGTCGGGCGTCTCATGCAGGCGGCGCATGAAGGGGACCTTGTGCTTCGACAAGGTGCGGGCGACGGCCTCGTTGGCCGCGACCATGAACTCCTCGATGAGGCGGTGGCTGTCGAGGCGCGGGCGCTTGAGGACGACGAGCGGCTGGCCCTGCTCGTCCATCTTGACGTAATACTCGGTCGTCATGAAATCGAGCGCCCCTCTTCTCATGCGGACCTTGGTCAGCTTCTTGGCGAGGGCTCCCATCTTAAGGACCACCGCTTTGACTTCCGGCGTCACGCGCTCGACGGCCTTCCCGTCGACGACGTCCTGCACTTCCTCATACGTGAAGCGCCGGCAGGAGCGGATGACGGTCTCTTCGAGCTCCACCTTTCCCGGCGCGCCGTGCTCGTCGAGCTCGAGCCAGCAGGTCACGGTCAGCCGCGGCACGTCGGGACGCAGCGAGCACAGGTGGTCGGAGAGGTTCGGCGGCAGCATCGGGATGACGCGGCCGGGCAGGTACACGCTGGTGGCGCGCTTGACCGCCTCGGCGTCCACGGCCGAGCCGCGCTTGACGTACTCGGCGACGGCGGCGATGTGCACGCCCAGGCGCCAACGCCCGCCGGGAAGCTCCTCGAGGGACACGGCGTCGTCGAAGTCCTTCGCGTCGGCGCCGTCGATCGTGAAGACCGGGAGGTGGAACAGCTCCTTGCGCCCGGCCCACTGCTCGGGCGTCGGGTCGAGGCCGAACCTCGCGGCCTCGCTCTCGACGGCCTTCGGGAACTTGACGTCGATCTCGCGCTGGGCGAGCGTGGCGGCGAGGCGGACCTTCGGCTCCTCGGCGCGGCCGAGGATCTGCGTGAGCGTCCCGCCGGCGACCTGGTTCTCGGTGGGCCAGCGGTCGATCTTGATCGCGGCGAGCATGCCCGATTCGGGGCTGACGCCCGGCGCGAGGGACAGGACGACGATCGCCTGGGACTCGTCGGTGCCCTCGGGGACGACGGCCCAGTACTTGCCGGCCTTGCGCAGGAAGCCGACGGCCGTCGTGCGGGCGCGCGTGAGGACCTCGACGATCTCGCCCATGCGCTTGCCGTTGCGCTCGCCGCCGAGGCGGACCTTGACCCGGTCGCCGTCCATGGCGAGGCTCAGCGTCGGGCCGCTGACGAACACGTCCGCCACGCCGACGGCCTCGGAGAGCAGGAAGCCGAAGCGCCCCTTGTGCTGGAGCTTGCCGTCGAGGAACTGCCCGCCCCCGGAGCTCTTGCCCCCGCCCCGGTTGCCGCCCTTCGGGCTGTGGAACCCGCCGCGTCCTCGTCCTCTCATCCCGTCATTGTGGCATTTATCGCCCGCCGCCGCCTTCAGCCGACTGGAGTTAAGGTGCCAGGCCTCCCATTATCCCATTACCCCCATCGCCGGCGGGGTGGGTAATGGGATAATGGGAGGCCTGGCACCGGTTTCAGCCGACCTGGGTCTGCCAGATGAGGATCTCGGAGCCCTTGGGGCCCGCGGTCCAGACGGGGGAGCCGGCGCGGACGAGGCGGGCGGCGTCGCCTTGGGACAGGTCGCCGGCGCCGGCGAGCGTGCCGGAGCCCTTGGCGACGAACAGGTGGACGTGGGAGGCCTCGGGGACCTTGACCGTCTTGCCCGGAGCCAGACGGCCGACCCACAAGGTCGCGTCCTTCTGCTTGATGCGGATGGCGGCGAGGTCCTTATTCCCCGAGGCGAGCGCGACGAGCCCGCCCTTGGCGAGCTCCGAGGTGATGTCGAGCTGCTCGTAGCCGGGCGTGATGCGGTCCGTGTCCGGCGGCACCCACATCTGCACGAGATGCGCGCGCGTCTCGCCGCGGGAGTTCATCTCCGAGTGGTAGATGCCCGTGCCGGCGCTCATGCGCTGGGCCAGGCCGGGATAGATGATCCCGGCGTTGCCCATCGAATCCTTGTGCTCGACCTCGCCCTCGAGCATCCAGGTCACGATCTCCATGTCCTGGTGCGGGTGCGTGGAGAAGCCCTTCATCGGCTCGATGTAGTCCTCGTTGTTGACGAGGAGCAGGCCGTGATGCGTGTTCGTCGGGTCGTAGTGCGACCCGAAGCTGAAGCTGTGACTGCCGTCGAGCCAGGAGATCTTCGTGTGGAAACGGTCTCCCGCCTTCCGGACCTCGATGTAGCCTTCCTTGGTGTTCATGACCGCCTCCTTTAGCCCTGCGCCTTGCCGAGTTTGCGGCACAGCCGCCGCAGCTCCTCCTGCTCCTCCGCCGTCAGTATCTTGAACGCCTTCACGATCGTCCCCGCGTGGCGCGGGAACATCCCGGCGACCAGGCGGCGGCCCTTCCTCGTCAGCGCCACCGTGAGATAGCGCCGGTCCTCGTCGCGCGCCGTCCGGACGACGAGGCCCCCCTTCTCCAGATTCTCGATGACGAGCGTCAGGTTGCCCTTCGTGCGCAGGATCTTCCTCGCGAGGTCCTTCGCGCACAGCGGCCCCAGGTGCAGCAGCGCCTCGAGCACCCCGAACTGGCTCTGCGTCAGCCCCGCGCGGACGATCTCCTCTTGGGTGGCGCTCATCACGGACTCCGCCGCGCGCTGCAGCGCCACGAACGCGACGAGCGCGCGGACTTCCGTCTTCGTACCCCGGTAGCGCGGTCCCATATAGTTTAATGTTGAACTATTACCTTCATTATAGCCCCGGGGCCGGCGGAAGTCAAGGTCAGGAGCAGGCCTGGCGGAAGGCGAGGAGGAACGCCGCGCCCGTGGCCGGGCGCTTCGTCGGGTCGGGATCGAGCGCCGCGGCGAAGAACGCGTCGAGCCCGGCGGGCAGGGCTCGGCCGCGCTGGGTGACGGGGACGAACTCCTTGCGCAGCTTCGGCTCGAGGAAGTCCGGCCCGTCGAAGGGACGGACTCCGGAGAGCATCTCGTAGGTCATCACGCCCAGCGCGTACAGGTCGGAGGACTTCGAGACGGAGCCCATGCCCTGCTCGGGCGCCATGTACGGCGGCGTGCCCGAGGCCTCGGTCCGCGTCAGCCCGGTCGAGGTCGCCTGATGCGCGATGCCGAAGTCCATCACCTTGATCGTCGCGCCGTCCCGCGAGACCATCACGTTCGACGGCTTGAGGTCGCGGTGGATGATCTTCAGGCGGTGCGCGTAGTCGAGCGCTCCGGCGATCCCGTCGAGGATCTTCTCCGCCTGCGCCAGCGGCAGGCCGCGGTTGGTCGCGATGACCTTGTCGAGCGTGCGCCCGTCGACGAACTCGAAGACGAGCAGGAGCTCGCCCCTCTCCTCGAGGACGGTGTGGATCTCGGCCAGGTTGGGATGCTTGAGCTTGGCGACGAGGCGCGCCTCCTTGAGGAAGCGCGCGACGTCGCCGGGCGTGGTGCCCGCGTCGCGCTGGAGCTGCTTGATCGCCACGCGCCGGTCGAGCTTCTCGTCGTGGGCGTCGTAGACGATGCCCATGCCGCCGCGGCCGAGCTCGCCGTCGACGCGGAAGTTCCCTCCCAGGACGTCCCCGGCCCCGATCGCTCGCGGCGTCACCGGCCCCATGGGCGCGGCGGCGGCCTCCGGCCGCGGCGCCGAACGCCGGACGAGGAGCACGACGACCAGCATCAGGAAGAAGCCCAGCGCGGCCGGCACGCCGATCCAGACCGCCATCGGCAGGGCCGGCAGCTTGAACCCCGGCTTGGCCGCGGCGTCGAACAGCCCCGCCGCCTCGGCGGCCAAAGCGGCCTTCAACGCCGCCTCGAAGCGCGGATCGAGCGCGGCCGCCTCGCGCAGGGAGGCGATCATCCCTTTATCGTCGCCGAGGCCGCCGAGCGCGAACGCCCGGTTCGCCCAGGCGACGGCGTCCTTCGGGTCGAGCTCGAGCGCCTCGTTGGCCGCCTTGAGGGCTCCCTTGAAGTCCTTGAGCTTGTTCTGCGCCGTGGCCTTCGCGTCGAGGAGGTTCGTGTTGCCGGGAAACTCCTGCAGGGCCTCGTCGCACAGCATGATCACCTGGCCGTCGTCGCCGAGCGCCTTCATCTCGCCGATGCGCGCCAGCCAGGCTTGCAGCGCGTCCGGGCCGGTCATGGCCCCCCCGCCGGCGGCGCCGCGCAGCAGCTTCGAGCGGGAGCCCGCGTCGAGGGCCACTTCCTTTCCTCCGGGCGCGGGCTTGAGGTCGCCGCCGTTGACGGCTTTCGGTCCGCTCGCCAGGCCGGAGCGGCAGGCGAGCCCCTCGATCTTGAGCACTTTGGCGTCCTTGGGGTCGAGGGCGAGGGCGGCGCGGGAGGTCTCGCAGGCGGCGGACAGGTCGCCCATCTGCAGTTGGACGCCGGCCTTGATCGCCAGCTCCGAGCCCGGGCCGAACGGCGAAGCGGCCGAGGCCGGCGCGCCCCCGCCCGGGATCCCTCCGGCGCCGGCCTGGCCGGCTGCGCCGGCGCCCGCTGGAGCGGCGGCGGCGCCCGGCGTATTGACCGCCGCGGTCAGGGCGCCGCCGAGGAGGTTCGATGGGCCGCCGCCGGCGCCGCTCCCGTTATGCGGACCGCCGAGGTCGAGGTTCGGCGGGGCCGTGTTGGTCCCGTTTCCCGACGGCGGCGGGTTGGCGCCCGGCGCGACCATGTTGGCGGCGCCGGGGTTGCACCGCGGATTTACGGCGGCCGCCGGCCCCGCGCAGGGATCGATGGGAGCCGCCACCCCCTCTTTCTGGCCGAGGGCCGACGGAGGCCGCGCGAAGACCAGCGCGAGGCCCGCCGCGAGAACGGACAGGGAAACAAGCCTCTTGGATCGGGACCGCCTCACCCGCCCAGTGTAGCCTCAGACCCTCCCGCCGTCAACCCTGAAAATCAGTGCGCGTGGTTGAAATCCTCGGGGGCGGCGTGAGGGCCGGAGTGATCGTCCGGCGCGGGCGCCCAGGCCTGGTCGCGGACGCGCTTGAAGGCGGCCATGAAGGCGGCGACGTCGTCCGGCGCGTCGAGGAACATCGCGTTCTCGTAGTTGTTCTTCTCGCCGTTGCGCGTCCAGTTGAACGAGCCCGCCTCCACCAGCGCGCCGTCGAACACCGCGAACTTGTTGTGCATGACGCCCTTCTCCCCGCCCTTGCCGGCGGAGAGCAGGACGTCGAAGCCGTGGTCGGCGAACCAGTGCATCTCGGAAAGATACTTGTACTGCTGCGCGTCGAAGACGATGCGGACCTTCACGCCGCGTTCCTTGGCCCGCAGCAGGGCGTCGCGCAGGTCCTCGGAGGTGAAGGAGAAGTTGGCCAGGTCGATCGAGGCTCGCGACGCGTCGATCGCGCGCACGAGGTGGGCGGTCACGCCCAGCGGCGAGAAGGCCTGGGCGGGGAACGCCTCCCCGTTGAAGCTCACCGGACGCGCCGGGTCCTGGGGCGCGGGCGGCAGGCCGGGGTGGGGCTGGCCCTCGGGGATCGGCTCCGGGCGCGGGGGCGCCTGGCTCGTGATCCTCGCGGAGATGGACCACATCCACTCCCAGTAGGCCTGGAACGCCTTGACGCGCGCCTGCTCGGCGAGGAACATCGCGTTCTCCCAATGCCAGGCGTCGGCGGCGTGGGTCCAGTTGTAGGAGCCGGTCTCGAGGACCGTCCCGTCGAAGATCGCGATCTTGTTGTGCATGACGCCGAACATGTCGCCGCCGCGGAGCATCTTCATGGCGAAGCCGAGGTCGATGAGCTGCTGGACCTCGGCGCTGCGCGTGTCGCGCGGCTTCTCCGGGAACACGTGGGTCTGGTTCATCACGACGCGGACCTTCACGCCGCGCTTCTTGGCGCGCACCAGGGCGGCGGCCACCTCGCGCAGGGCCAGGCCGTGGATGGCGATGTCGATCGATTCCCGCGAGGCGTCGATGGCGCGGATCAGATGGCCGGAGATCGAGGTCTGGTCGGAGAACATGCGCGACGGGAGGACCTCTCCGTTCAAGGAGACGGAGTCTCCGCGCGGAGCGACCGCGGGGCTCGCCGGGGCCGGCGCGTCCGCTTTCGCGGCCGCGCCGTCGAAGAAGACGCGGCCCTGCTCGAGGGAGACCGGCACGGCGGCCGTGAGCGCGGGGGCGAACGACGGCGTCAGGCTCGGGGACAGGGACGGGACGGACAACGCAGAGAGGGAGAGGGCGGGAGCGGTGAAGGAAGAGAACGGCGTCAACGGAACGGGCAGCGTCCCGACGGGCCCTAACGACGACGAGAACCGGACCTGAGCGGCGCACAACGACGGCAACATCGCGAGAACGAGCGCAAAACGATGTCTTGTGTTCGCCATGAGCCAAGTCTACTCCCGCGCGGCGCCGGAGCTTCGTCCAAACGGCCTAGGCGACCTCTCGGCAAAAGGCCTAGGCCCGGGACGACGATTCTTATATAGGATAGGCGCGTGAAGATCCACGTCGGCGCCTACGCCGCCTCGTCCGGCCTCGATGAAGCCGCCGAAGCCGCCCTGTACGAAGGGCTCGCCGACATGGACCTCGCCGGCCTCGAGCAGCCGTTCTTCGGGTCTTTGCACCGCCGCGACGAGGGCTGGCTGATCGGCCAGATCCGCCCCGAGTGGTCGCTCGTCCTCACCACCTTGCCCGGCACGATGGACCGCCTCGCCGGCGACCGGCGCTTCGGACTGGCGAGCGCCGACTCCGACGCCCGGAGCCGCGCCGTCGACTACGTCGAGAGCGCGCGCCGGGCCGTGGAGAAGCTGAACGCCGCCCTCGGCCGCCGCGCCGTGCGCGCGGTCATGGTGCACTCGGCCCCGCGCCTGGACGGCTCGCGCGCCAAGCGCTCGCTCGACGGCTTCGCCGAGGCCCTCACCGACCTGCGCGAGCGCGACTGGCAGGGCGCCTCCTTGCTCGTCGAGCATTGCGACGCGGCCGTGCCCGGCCTCGAGCCCGACAAGGGCTTCCTGAGCGTGGAGGACGACGTCCTCGCGGCCAAGCTCTCCGGCGGCCGCACGCCCGTCGCCGTCGCGATCAACTGGGGCCGCTCCGCCGTCGAGACTCGCTCCGCCGAGGGTCCGCTCGAGCACATCGCCCGCGCCGTCCAGGCCGACCTGCTCGGCGCCCTGTTCTTCTCCGGCGCCGCGCCCGCCCACCCGGAGTACGGCGCCTGGCGCGATTCCCACGTCCCCTTCTCCACGACCGTCCCCGAGTCCCTCCTCACCCCCGCCGCCGCCCGAGCCGCGCTTTCCGCCGCGCCGGGCTGCCCCATCATAGGCCTCAAGCTCCAGACCAAGCCCGCGTCCCTCACCGTCCCGCAGCGCCTGGCCGTCATCCAAGACGGCCTGAACGCCCTCCGCTAACGATAATCTTGGTGTCAGGCATTCCGGTATTTTCAGTATTTCGCCCGCGGCGCGCTATGCGATAATGGAGCCATGAAAGACCGCCGCGCCGAGCTCGACGAGACCATCACCCGCTTCGCCCGCGAGCGCAAATGGGGCAAATACCACGGCCCGAAGAACCTCGCGATGGCGATGGTCAAGGAAGCCGCCGAGATCGTCGAGATATTCCAGTGGCTGACGCCCGCCCAGTCCAGGAAGCTCACGCCCGCGCAGCGCGCCCATCTCGCCGAGGAGCTCGCCGACACCTACGTCTATCTCAAGAAGATCGGCGACCATTTCGGCATCGACCTCACCGAGGCGGCGCTGGCGAAGATGAAGAAGAACGCGATCAAGTATCCCGCCCACCTCAACCGCGGCCGCATCCATAAGAAGCGCTAAGCCGAGAATTCTGAAAATATCGGGAGGACTGACACCATCCCTGGGAACGAGAAGGGCCGCCGGAAGAGTCCCGGCGGCCCCCGCTCGGCTGTGCGAACGGCGACGGTCTACGGCTTGAACTCCATCTTGCGGCTGACTTCCTCAAGCACGTCCATTGCCCCACGCCCAGGGGCGCCGCCCATCACGCTCTTCCACAGCGACTCCATCTGCTTGCGCTTCTCCGCGTCCTGGGGCCACCAGGCCATCGCGACCATCCTCTCCAGGGCCGGCCTCTGCCACGAGACGTCCAACGGCACCGCTTCCAGCATCTCGCGCGCGTCCTTCTTGCGTCCCAAGTCGTGCAGCACGCAGCCCAGGAACTGACGGGCCTGCCAGTCTTCCGGCTCGAGCTCGACGGCGCGGCGCAGCGCGGCCTCCGCTCCCGCCGGATGCGACAGCGCCCACTGGCACGCTCCCAGCCCGAACCACGCCTCGCCCCACTTCGGCGAGAGCTCCGCGCCCCGCTCGTAGTACGGAAGCGCGTCGCGGTAGCGCTTCTTCATGTAGAAAAGCCTGCCCAGCCGGCACAGGGTCTCGGCATCGCGCTTGGCCGGGCCGTCGGCCAGGTCCTTCGCCACGGTCTTGGCCTGCAGGACCATGCCGCGTCCCAGGTAGGCCTCGACGAGACCCGTCAGCACGTCCTCGACCTGATTCGACGTCACGCGCAGGGCTTCGAGGATCTCGCCCGCCCGGACGTACTCTCCCAGGCGGTTGAGCGCCAGGGCCCGCCCCAGGTTCAGCTCCGCGTCGCCGGGGAACTTCCGGATGCCTTCCTCGAAGACCGAAAGCGCTTCTTCCGCATCGTCCGCCAAGAGCAACTCGAGTCCTCGGTCTTGGTACTCACCGCTCGATTGGATGGACATAAACCCTCCTCGTCGTTTCCGGCTTGGAGGCCTCGGAGCCGCTTCTCGTATAAAGAAGCGACCCCGATCCGCTTTCTCAAGAAAGACCAGGGTCCGAACGCTTTGGGTCCCGTATTCAGGGCCGTCGAACATCACCGTCCGACAATCTCAGTGTAACAGGGGGGTCTTGGGCCGTCAAGGCCCAAGCCGCTAGATGCCGATCTTGGCGAGCATCGAGCTGATCTCCCCGATGACGGCGGCCAGCTTGGGGTGAGTGACGTCGAACTCGAGGGTCGCGTCCTTGACGGCCTCCTCGGCCTTGTCGATCATGTCCTTGGAGCGCATGTCGCGCTGAACCTCGGCCTTGAGCTTCTCGAGCAAGGCGATGAGCTCGGCCTTGTTCTTGGGGTCGGCGCCCCGGGCTTCCTTGATGGCGGCCTCGATCTTCGCGACGGTTTCTTCGATCATGCTCCCTATATAACTCTATCGGCGCGGTGCGTCAAGGCCGCGCGGGTCGTTATTGATCAGCGAAGCCGAATCATGATGTTCTACAATGGACGCGGTGAAGATCTGCTTCCGCTGCAACGCGGTGAACGTCGTCAAGCTCTCCGACCACAAGCCGGAGTGCCCAGTGCTGCGCGACAGGAAGGAGCGCGCCGACGGCGTCAAGGATATCATCAACCGCTACAGCCACAAGAACAAGGCCGCGGGCAAGGGCGGGCTCGGCCGCATCAACAAGCCCGGCTGCTGCAAGCGCTGCGGCGAGAAGGTCACGAGCCTGCTCACCCACATCAGCGTCTGCAGCGGCCCCGCGGCGACGCCACCGACGACGCCGCCGCAGCAGATCTGATCCCGTGGCCTCGCGCCTCCCAGCTCCCTACTTCGCCGCCTGGTTCCGCTCCGCCCTCCGCGGCAAGCTCCCCGCGCGCTTCGCCGTCGTCACCGCGCACGACCCGATGGGACATCGCTTCTCCCCGGCCGCGAACAGGAAGCTCGACGCGGCCCTGCGCCGGCGGCTCGACGCGCTGAAGATCCGACACTTCCGCGTCACCGGCGGCAGCGAGGACGGAACGCACCGCGAGGCCGGCTGGGGGCTGATCGTCGCCTCGCCCGCGACCGCGCGCGAGCTGGCGGCCGAGTTCGACCAGAACGCCTTCTACTGGGTCTCGGGCGGCCGCATCTACCTCGGCTCCTCCGCCGGCGGTCCGCTCATGCCCGCCGGCTCCTGGCGCGCGCGCCGAGCGCGCTGGCGCTAGAGCCCCAAGCCGAGCTTCGCCGCCGCCCGGGCCAACGCCGCATCCTTCGTCCACAGCCGCGCGCGAGACAGCTTCGCCGCGGCGAGCAGGCGGGCGTCCACCGCTCCGAGCCCGGTCCCGTGCAGGCCGTGCTTCTCGACGAAATACAGGAACTCGGCGTGCTCCGCCTCGCCGGCGCGGGGCAAGGTCCCCAGCAGGCTCAGGATCTCCCCGCGGCGGGCCATCGAGCCGCACGCCAGCTCCTCGACCACCAGGCGGTGGGTCAGCACCACGCCCTCCTCGAGCCGCCGGGCCAGCTCCGCGTCGCCGCGCCGGAGATGGTCCACCCACACCGAGGTATCGACGAGCAGCATCAGCCCCGCCGGCGCGGGGGCGCCTTGAGATCCGGCTCCGAGCCCCCGAGGGCCGCCAGCCGCTCGCGCGATTTCTTCTCGATGAGGGCCTCCAAGCCGGCGTGCACCAGCGCCGTCTTCTCCGTCAGCCCCGCCAGCTTGGCCGCCCGGGCCATCAGGTCGTCCCGAATGATCAAGGTCGTTCTCATATGCATAAGTATGCCTCCCGAATATGCATCCGTCAAGTGCCCCCCTTCATCATACGATCGAGGCCCCCGAAAAGTTCCGTCCTCCCCACCCTTGAATTTCCCGCGCCCCGGCCCTATCCTTCCGGTGTGAGCCTCCTCAGGCCCCTCTTGCTCGCCGCCCTGCTGGGCGCGGCGGCGCCCGTGCGCGCGGGCGTCGGCCGCGCCGTCGAGGTCGCCTTGCCCGGCGAGGCGACGACGTTCAAGACGGGCTCGTCTCCCGCGGTCACTCTCCAACTGACGCCCGTCTCCGGCCTGACCGCTCCGGGCCTGGCCCCCGCGCTCGCCGCGCCCCTGGCCCCGGCGCTTCAGGCCCCGGCTCCGCTCGTCCCGTCGGCGCTGGCGCCCGCGGCCGCGGCCCTTCGTCCGGCGCTGAGCGCCGCCGCCCTCCCCGCGCCCCCCGCGCCCGCCGCGCCGGTGAAGACGGTCGACGCCCTGCGCCGGACCGGCGCCGCCTTGACCGCGGCCGAGCCGGCCTCCGCCGGCGCCTCGCGCGAGATCTCCGCTTTGTTCGACGGCGGCGCCGCCAAAACGGCGGACGCGGCCTCGGTGTCCGCCGCGCCGGGCGTCTCGCGCGGCCCGGCCCTGACCCCGTCCGCGCCGCGCCCGTCCCGACGCATGCCCGAGGGCGTCAAGCGCGCCTTCCAGAATTCCGCCGTCCTCGGCGGCGGCATGGCGGCCTTGAGCGGGGCCCTGTGGGCGTGGACGCAGACCTTGGTCAGCGCGCCGAGCCCCGCGACGTTCGCCGTCCTCGCCGCGCCGCTCCTCCTCGTGCCGTTCCACTTCGCGCTCGTCTCCGGCTTCTGGGCCGGCCGCTACTATGCCTACCCGAGGCTCGGCCCCGCCGCCAGATCCGCCTTCGAGAAGGCCTGGCGCGCGGTCGCCGTCGTCTATCCCGTCGCGGCGCTCGCCCTGGTCGCCGCCTGGTTCCAGATCATCGGCAACAACCCCGCCGTGCTCGGCGTGATGGGCCTTCCCGCCCTCGTCGCCTTGGGCGAGGTCACCCACCACTTCATCTACCGCGTCGTCCCGGAGCGCGCCCAGGACAAGGGCAAGCCGCTCACCGACTGGCGCTCCCGCGTCGGCGGCAACATCGGCCAGCAGTTGAGCCGCATGCGCCGCAAGCCTTGACGCGATTTCCCCGCAGGGCTAAACTTCGACCGTGGATTTCGACGAAGCCAAAAAACGGCTGAAGATCGCGCTCGTTCTCTGCGTCCTCGGCTGCGGCGGCTGGTGGGCCTTCGCGCGCCTGACGGCCCCGGCCGCGGGCGGACCGGCCGAGGCCGCGCGCGAAGCCGCCCCGCCGCCCGCGCCCGTCGACCCCGTCGCCGCCCTCGTCGCCGTCCACCGCGCGGCGGGCGCCGCCAAGGACTGGCCGCGGCAGGCCTCGCTGTGGACGGAGATCGTCTCCCGCAGCGCCGACGCGCCCAGCCGGCGGCGCCTGATCCAGGACGACCGCGCGAGCTGGCTGCTGCGCGCCCTCAAGGAGAACGACGACGCCTCCGCCGACCTCCTCGCCGCGGCGATGATCGTCGACACCGCCAACGACGAGATCAACCCCCGCCACGCCCTCAAGGAGTGGCGCGCCCGCCAGTTCGAGAAGTGGCGCGCGGCCCGCGCCGCCAAGAACGACGCCGCCGCGTCCGCCGCGCTCGCGGCCATGAGCGCCTGGGAGCCCCTCGACTCGGACCTGCCGCGCGACCTCGTGGCCGCCGCCGAGCCGGCCGAGCTCCTGACCCTGGCGCAGGCCGCGCTGAAGGACCACGCCCCCGCCTCGGCCGCCGTGCTCTTGCGCGCGGTCCTCATGGCCCGCGGCGACCGGACCCGGGCCCTGGCCCAGTCCCTGTTCGACGACGCGGTCATGGGCCTCGCCGCCGACCCCGCGCTCGCCCGTCCCCGGCCCGACGGCCCGCCGCCCTCCGTCGACCTCTACCTGCGCGTCAGCGGCCCGCGCCGGACCGAGGCGCTGAGCCTCGCGGCCGCCATCATCGAGGCGCGCGCCGACGAGCTGCTCGACGCCGAGCCCGGGCTGTGCGGCCCGCTGTACGACGAGGCCCAGCGCCGCCTCACCGAGGCCGCCAGCCGCGAGCGCCGGCCCCCGGACGAAGCCGCCGTCGCCCGCCTCTCCAGGAAATCCCTCGACGCCCGCCTGTCGGCCACGCTCAAGCTGCTCGACACCAGCCCCGAAGCCGCCTTCGCCGAGCTGCGCCCGCTGTTGCGCGACGGCAAGGACGAGGACCGCCGCCAGCGCGCGCTCGAGGCCATGGTCGAGGTCTGGCGCAAGGCCCGCGACGCCAAGTCCTTCGACCGCCTCGTCGACCTCTCCGCCTTCCTGATCGCCGAGGTCGGCACCCCGCCCCTCGAAGACCCGTTCTACGCCGAGTTCAAGACGGGCCTGGCCGCCATGGCCGCGGACGCCGAAAAGGAGTCCCTCAATAAACGGGTCTTCGCTCTGTCCCTGCTCGCCGACGCCTTCCCCGACGACCCCGAGGCCCGCGCCGCGCGCCGCGAGGCCGCGGCCCGAGGCGCCGAGCTCGCGCGCGCCGCCGCCGGCCGCGGCGCGCCGCCCGAGGCCGTCGGGACCTCCGGCCTGGCCGGCCGCAGCGTCGCCTTGGTCGAGAACGGCACGGCCCACCACATCCTCATGCTCTACGAGGGCCCGGAGACCTTCTTCGTGCGCGTCAACCCCTACCGCCGCGGCTCCGTCGTCCTCAAGGACGGCAAGTACCTCGTCGGCGTGGCGACCATCAAGGACGAGATCGCCCCCTACGCCGTCGAGGCGGCTTTCGGCGAGGTCCTCGTGCGCCAGAAGTTCGTCGTCGGCACGCGCGGCCCGAGCGGGCCGGAACAGAGCCGGTTCGGCCTCGCCTCCTACGGCAACTGGACCATACTGCGCGCCCCCGACGGCGAGAAGTTCACCGCCAACCCGATGAACGGCACCGTCCGGCCTTGAACCTCCGCTAGCGCGAGGCTTCCTTGCAGTAGGCCGGCTTGGGGACCATGCGGCCCCCGACGTCGAACAAGGACTTCTTCTCGTCGGGGTTGACGGGCAGGCGCCCGCGCACGGTGGGGTTCAGGTCGCGTACGATCTTGAACTTGCGCATGATGAAGCTGCGGCCCCAGCACAGGCTCCCGCCGGGGTCGTACCTCAGGACGTGCCCCGCCGGCGCGCCCAGGTAGGCCGGCACGCTCACGTCGGCGTGCTCGGCGTGGCCGAAATCCCCCTCGGAGAACACCTGCCCCGCGGCGGCGACGTCCTTGGCGCCCGGCCCCCAGATCGGGTGCGTGTGCACCGAGCCGACGGTCCCCGCCGGCTTGGGCCGCGAGCTCGGGCACGTGTTCATGTCCCCCTCGTTGATCGTCCCGAAGCGCACGCGGCCGTCGGCCTCCTTTATCAGCCAGGCGCAGTACTCCTTCCTCTGCTCGGGATAGCTCCTCACGAGGTCGACGAAGGCGACCGCCGCCTCGTCCAGGGACGGGTAGGACGAGGGCATGGCGGCGGCGCGAGGCGCGAGCGCGACCAGGAAGGCGATGAGGGGGGAGAGGACCGCCATGACCTTTAGGATAAGCCCGGCTCCGCGTCCTGTCAAGCGCGCTTCAGCGCGGGCCGTCGATCAGCTCGCGGAACTCCGCCGAGCCGCGCACGCCGTCGAACTCCTTGGCGCGCAGCTCCGCGCGGTCGAGGCCCAGGCGCACCCCGGTCTTGAGCCATGACGCCGTCTCCCTCGCGTCGCCGAGCCCCGCGGCCGCCAGCGCCGCCTCGAGCGCGGTGTCCGGCCCCGGCTCGTCGTGGAAATTCGTCCGCCCCAGGCGCAGGGCCGCGGCGAAATCCCCGCTTCGCCGCGCGGCGTCCGCGTACGCGCGCTTGGCCCCCGGCGTCATGTCGCTTTCGCCGGCCGCCTTGAACATCGCGTAGGCCTCCGGGACGCGCTCCTTCAGATACAGGTAGAACGCGAGCTGGAGCGTCGCCGCCTCATAGGTCAGGCCGGCCTTGGCTTTCTCCCGCAAAGCGGTCAACGCCGCGATCGCCTCCTCTTGCCGTCCGTTCTCCCACAGCTCCATGCCCCGCGGCAGCTCCGCGGTCAACGTCGCGTCGGAGTCGGCCGCCGTCATCGACAGAGAGCGCTTCAGCGCCCGCCCCTCCCCCGCCGCCATGGCCCCGCACAGCAGCGCCCCGTACAGCGCCCCTCCTCGGTAGAACCAGAACGCCGCCGCGGCCCCGAGCGCCAGGCCGAGCCCATGCGCGGCGCGCCGTCCATTGACGCCCCAGCGCGCGCTCAGCAAGCCGGAGACGAGCTTCCCGCCGTCCATCGGCGAGACGGGCAGCAGGTTGAACAGCGAGAACCAGACGTTGACCATCACGAGCGCCCGCGCGACCGAGAGCGCCGTCGGCGGGATCATTCCCTTGTAGACGGCGCCGGCGAACAAGACGCCGAACGCCGCGGCGGCGACCCCGAATCCCGCCGCGCACCCGGCCAGGTCCAGCGCGGCCGTCCTCCAGGTCCCGAACCGCGACGGATCGCGCGGCCGGGTCGAGCCTCCGAACCCGTGAAGGGTGATGTCCGCCCCCGAGCCGAACGCCAGGCACGCGGCCGCGTGGCCGAGCTCGTGAAGCAGCACCGAGAAGGCGATCACCCCGCCCCAGAGGACGACGTCCTCCGTCCGGCCCCGGCCGAAGGACAGGCCGAACAGGCCCGCCATCAGCCAGAAGAACGGCTCGGTCCGCACGCTGACCTTGCCGCCCAGGATATTCACGCTCTAGTTGGCCAGCGAGTCGAGGTACTCGGAGACGCTCTCGGTCTCGGGGATGCCGCCTTTCCAATGCGTCTCGCGCAGGTAGTGCCCGCCCTCGCGCAGGCTGGCGTTGTGCCAGGAAAAATACTCCGGGTTCTGCGCGCGGAACTCGGCGTCGTGCAGCCAGCGCCAGTCCGCCTGCAGGTACTCCCAGAACCCCAGCACCGACTCCAGGTTCTCGGCGTCGATCGTGCCGGTCGCGTAGGCGAGCTCCTTGAGCGTGCGCGACTCGAAGAGGATGCGCGTGCGCTCGTCGAGCGTCTCGCGTCCGGGCCATTGGAAACCGCCCTTCCTCGGCACCACGACCACATCCAGTCTCGGGTCAGCCATGAGGCCTCCGAACAGCTGGGGGATCCGGCGCCGGTTGTGGGCGCCGGGACCAGGAGTATATAGCGCGCGCGGGTTTCGCGCCAGGGGCGAAACGTAGCGGCTGTGTCAAGCCAGGCGCTATAATCCCCTCATGTCATCCCTCTTCTCCACTCTGCGCTTAGGCGAGCTCTCCCTTCCCAACCGCGTGATCATGGCACCGCTGACCCGCTGCCGCTCCGGCCGCGAGCGCGTCCCCAACGCCCTCATGGCCGAGTACTACGCCCAGCGCGCCTCCGCCGGCCTCATCATCACCGAGGCGACCGTCGTCTCCGCCCAAGGCATCGGCTATCCTGACACACCCGGCATCTGGTCCGCGGAGCAGGTCGAAGGCTGGAAGCTCACGACCTCCGCCGTCCACGCCGCCGGCGGGCGCATCTTCCTTCAGCTCTGGCATGTCGGCCGGATCTCGGACCCGTCCTTCCTAAACGGCCAGGCGCCCGTCGCTCCGAGCGCCGTCGCCGCCCGCGGCGCGGTGAGCCTCCTGCGCCCCCGCCGCGCCTACCCCGTCCCCCGCGCCCTGCGCACCGGCGAGGTGGCCGGCGTCGTCGCCGATTTCCGCCGCGGCGCCGAGAACGCCCAGGCCGCGGGCTTCGACGGCGTCGAGATCCACGGCGCGAACGGGTATCTGCTGGACCAATTTCTCCAGTCCGGCTCGAACCTGCGCGCCGACGATTACGGCGGCACCATCGCCAACCGCGCCCGCCTGATGCTCGAGGTCGCCGACGCCTGCGCCTCGGTCTGGGGCCCCGGCCGCGTGGGCATGCACCTGGCCCCGCGCCGCGACGGCCACGACATGGGCGACGCGGACCCCGCCGCGACCTTCGGCTATGTCGCCCGCGAGCTGGGAAAGCGCAAGCTCGCCTTCCTGTGCGCCCGCGAATCCCAGGCCGCACCGCGACTGGGGCCCGCGCTCAAGAGAGAATTCGGCGGTGTCTACATCGCCAACGAGGGCCTCGACAAGCCGGCCGCCTCGCGCCTGATCGACGCCGGAGAGGCCGACGCCGTCGCCTTCGGCAAGCTCTTCATCGCCAACCCCGACCTGCCCGCCCGCCTGGCCGCGGACGCGCCGCTCAACGCCTGGGACATGTCCACCTTCTACGCCGAGGGCCCCAAGGGCTACACCGACTACCCCGCCTTGGCCGTCGCTTAGTCCGCGCGCAAAGCTTTTTCCAGGTCTTCGGGGGCCGGCAGCTCGCCTTCGAGGCTTTGCGGCAGCTTCTTAGCCAGCGTGTAGGACGCGACTCCGATCGGCTTGCCCGTCGCGCGCAGGGAATATTCGACCAGGACGCTGCTCTTCGAGCGGCACAGAATGATCCCGATACTCGGGCGGTCTTCCGGGTGGCGCAGTTTATCATCGACGGCCGCCAGATAGAAGCTCATCTTTCCCGCGTGCTCAGGCTTGAATTTCCCGGCTTTCAGCTCTAACACGACATAACAGCGCAGGCGACAGTGGTAAAAAAGCAGGTCCAAGAAAAAGTCTTCTCCGCCGACGTCCAGACGCACTTGCCGGCCCACGAAAGCGAATCCGATGCCCAATTCGAGCAGGAAGCGCTGAAGACGATCGATAAGACCTTTCTCGGTTACGCGCTCGTCCGCGTCACCGTCGAGTCCGAGGAACTCCAGATCATAGGGATCCTTCAGTATGGCCCGCGCCAGATCAGACCCCTCCTCAGGCAGCGTTCGGGAAAAATTGTTGACCGCCTTTCCTTGCCGTCCAAATAGATCCGCGGCGATATGGAACAGCAGCACATTCAAGCTCCAACCGTTCTCGAGAGCTTGGCGGGCATACCAGTCCCTGATCGTTTCGTTCTTGATCTTGTCGATGAGAGCCGTATTGTGGGACCAGCTCAATTTTGCAGACACTGTCTGCAAAATTGACTTCTTCGCACCCGAGCCGAATGGATGCGAGCCTTGATCGTTTCCAGAAGCTTCGCGTAGCTCGCGGGGTTCATGACTTTCCTCCCCGCGACCGCAGCCGCTCGCGATCGGCGAAGAAGCGGCGGATGGTCTCAAGGCTATGCGCGATCGCCCGCTCAGACTTCAACGATCCCGCCAACGCCTCGATCCCGACTTCGGTGAACGCCCGGACGAACTTCCGGGGTCTCGACACCCCGTATCGCCGCTCGATGCCGGCGGCCTCGCAGCCCCGGAATGCGAGCAAGAAGTCCCCCGGGAACCGATCGCGCCGCCTCTCGACGGTCGCGCTGAGCGTGCTCAAGCGGACTTGGAAGTATTCCGCCGCGTCGCGATCCAGCAGCACCCGGCGCCCCCGGGCGGGGCGCATCAAAGACTCCAGCGTTCCGGCCGCATAGGATTTCCCCATGATCCCACCTCCTAAGCTAAAATGAATCGCTAGGAACGGACCGCGCCGCGCTGTTGTGCATCATTATACATCACTAAGACGTATTTGTCAATAGGAGCATCATGCGTCAAAAATCGACCGGCAATCTCGTTCGGACTTCGGCCTCGATACCGAAGGATCTTTACGAGAAGCTCGCCAAGCGGGCGGACGCCGAACGCCGCTCGATCAGCAGCGAGATCGTCGTCCTGCTCGAAGCGGCCCTCGGCAAGACGAACAAGTAGCCCGGGCTCCCACTTACCATACGATCGAGCCTCCGAAATAGTTGCATGCCGCCGAAGCGGAGGACCCGCCCGGCCTTCCGCCGCGACGCTAGCGGACGTTCTTGCAGCGGCTCGCGTCGACGGGGAGCTTCACCGTCTCAAGCGGGCCCTTCTCGGCCTGGGCGAGCTTCCGCTCGATATAAGCAAAGGCCTTCTCGTCTCTCGCCTTCAGCCACGCGCTCGAGGTGACGCGGCGCTGGACGGTCTCGGCCCAGTATTCCTGGATGGCGAGATAGCCGCGGGGTCCGGTGATGGGGTTCTTGGGGTCGTCGAACAGGGGCAGGTCGGTGAACCAGCCCGACGCGCTGCCCGAGAAGCTCCCCAGGAACGCCCGGGCCGAGCCCTCGCTGATCGGCAGGAGGCGCCCGCCGTCGTCGTCGACCTTGATGCCCATGTGTGCGTTGACGCGGCGCAGGTACGCCTTCCAGAGCCCCGTGAACTCCTCGTCGGTGTTCGAGGTCATGACCCGGCACGGGTCGGAGCCGAGCTCGTCGGGCCGCAGCAGGTCGTCGATCGCGTGGCCGAGCTCGTGGACGACCACCGCGGCCCGGGGGCGGTCCCACAGGTAGATCGTCTTGTCCTGCCAGTCGTAGACGCCGCTCTGCTCCGTCTGGGCGCGCGCGTTCGGGGCGGCGAAGCGCACGCGCAGGCCGGCCTGGGTCAGGCTCCGGGTCAGGCCGGGAGGCCACTGGACCGAGGACAGGGCCTGGAACATGGCCGCCGCGTCGCCGGCGGCGGGGCCCGTCTTCAGGCAGGCGAGCTCTTCCAGGGAGAAGTCCCTGGCGCCGGGCTTGACCGTCGAGCAGTCCAAGGCGCGCGCGGAGACGGCCGCGAGGCACAGGAGTGCTACGAGCCGCAGGCGAGGGGTCATGGCGTAAGGATAGGGCCGCGGCATCGTTTAATCAAGCCCCCGAGAAGCCGATGCTGCGCTTCGGCCCCGTCGACGGATTCGAGAGCGCCTCGATATCCTCGAACAGCGTGTTGATCTCCCCCTCATGGCGGCTCAACTGCTCCTCCGCCTTTTCCATGCGTTGGGCGAGCTTCTTATTGTTCCCGAGCACGCGCCTCATGCTCACGAAGGCGTCTATGATCTCGATGTAGACTCGGATCGCGCGTTTGCTCCTCAGCACGGCTGACAGCGACGAGACTCCTTGCTCGGTGAACGCATACGGACGCTTGCGTTGGCCCATTTTAAGGCCCGAATTGGATATCACAATTTGTGATATCCAATTTTCCGTCTCCTTAGCCGTCAGCTGAAACATGAAGTGTTCCGGAAAGCGCTCCATATTGCGGCTCACGGCCTGGTTCAAAGCTCCGGTCTTAACGCCGTACAGAGCCGCCAGATCGCGGTCCATCATGACCCGCTGTCCGCGCACGACATAGATCAACATCCCGATCTTGGTGATTTCCATACTAATCATACGACTGACCCCCCGAAAAAGTTGCATGCCAATCGCGATGATAATCGAAACTTTAATAGCGAAATCCGTTATTAAACGATAAGGCCTTAACGTTTAATAAGACTTCGGCCCCGCGATTGGTACGATGTCCCTCGTGATCATCTACCAGGACACCAAGGCCGGCTTCGTCGACGACATCGCCAACAACTATTTCGCGGCGCGCATCGAGGACGCGTTCCTCAAAAAGACCGGCTCCTTGCCCGCCGACAGCCGCGGCTGGGCCAACGACTACGCCCGCTTCTCCACCGTCCTGAGCCAGGCGGCCGTGGCCGACGACATCACGGTCGCCATCGAGTACCACTGCTCCCCGGTCGGCCGCTCCCGCATCGACGTCCTCCTGGCCGGCGGCGACGGCCAGAACGACAACGCCCTCATCATCGAGCTCAAGGCCTGGGACACGGCCTCCGCCACTCCCATCGAGAACATGGTCGTCTCCCCCATCGGCGGCGGCACGGTCAAGCAGCACCCGAATCTGCAGGCGCGCCAATACAAGGGCATGATCCTGCGCTTCAACCAGGACATCCTCGAGAAAGGCGTTCAGCTGCACCCGTCCGCCTACCTCTTCAACCTCTACCGGCGCGATCCCGAGCCGCTCGAGGACGCCCGCTATCAAGACCTCCTCTCCGAGTCCCGGCTGTTCCTCGCCAACGACGCGGCCCCGCTCAAGGCCTACCTCGAGCGGCTGGTGCCCCGCAAGGCGAAGAACGACATCCTCTTCCTCCTCGAGCACGGGAAATGGCGGCCGGCGGACGAGCTCATCAGCCGGGTGGGCAGCATGCTCGAGGGCAACGAGGAGTTCACTCTCATCGACGAGCAGGACGAGGCCTTCCGCATCATCCGCCACCAGGTCCTCGATGAAGAGGACCGTTTCAAGCGCCATGTCTTCGTGGTCGAGGGCGGCCCCGGCACGGGGAAGTCCGTCATCGCGGTGCGCTTGCTGGCCGAGACGCTCAAGAAAAAGCGCATGGCGTTCTTCGTAGCGCCCAACATGGCCTTTCGCAACGCCTTGGTCGAGAGCCTCGCGCGCGGCGACCGGGGCTATCGCGAAGACGGCGACGCGCTCTTCAAGTCGTCATGGTCCTTCCATCAGTCGGACTGGGGAAAAGACGCTCGCAACGAGATACTGGTCGTTGACGAGGCCCACCGCCTGCGGGACAAGGCCTATCAGTACAAGGGCAAGAGCATGGTCTCCGACATGGTGCGCGGCTCGCGCATCTCGGTCTTCTTCATCGACGAGTCCCAGCGCGTGACCTGGAACGACTCCGGCTCGGTGGCCGCGATCAAGGCCGCCGCGCGGGAGTTCGGCGCGGTCTTCCATCCTCCTTTGAAGCTCGCGGCGCAGTTCCGCTGCAACGGCTCGACGGGCTATCTCAACTGGCTCGACGACGTCCTTCAGATCCGGCCCACCGGCAACTTCGAGAACTGGGGCGACGGCCAGTACGACTTCAGGGTCTTCGACCGGGCCGAGGACTTATACGCGGCCTTGAAGGCCAAGAACTCCGACAACAAGGCCCGGCTGATCGCGGGCTACTCCTGGGAGTGGCCGACGAAGGGGCGCGAGCGAGGCGGCGCGGTGAAGCATGTGCAGGCGGACGGACTGTCCTTGCCGTGGAATTACTCGGGCGAGAGCTGGGCCGCGTCCAAGGACGGCATCGAGCAGGTGGGGTGCATTCATACGAGCCAAGGGCTCGAGTTCGATTGGATGGGGGTGCTCATCGGCGACGACCTGTATTATAAGGACGGCGCCGTGCGCAGCGATCCGGCGAAGCGCGCCAGGACGGACAAGAGCCTGCACGGGTGGAAGGGCGAGTTCAAGGCCGCGAAGGACGATCCCGCGGCGCAGAAGGCGATCATGGCCAAGGTGGATGAGATCATCAAGGGGACTTATCGGGTGCTGCTGTCGCGGGGGCGCAGGGGGTGCTTTGTCTGGTGCAAGGACGCCGCGCTGAGGGACTACCTCAACACGCGTCTGGCTTCGGCTCTCAAGGCGTAACGATCCGTATCTGGAGGCTGCCCTTCAACGCCCGCGCGATCCGGTCAAGCGTCACCAGCGTCAGGTTCTGCCCTCCCTGCTCGATGCGCGAGACCGTCTGCTGCTTCGACTTGATGCGCCGCGCGAGCTCCCCCTGCGTCATCTTCGCGGCCTCCCGTGCCTTCGTGATCTCGAACGCGACCTTCATCTCGATCTCGGCGTCGGCGTAAAGCTGCCGGAACTCCGGATCCTTCATCTCCACGGCCAGAAACTCTTCCAGCGTCGTTCCTCGTTTCACGCGTTTCTTCATATCCCCTCTGTGCGTCTTTGGATCCACTCCGCTCTTCGGCGACGGGCGCGCGTCAATTCCTCAGGCGGCACCTTGTCCTCGTTCTTCAAAAACGCGCTCGTGACGACGATAATGGTCCTTTCATGAAAGAAATACAGGACCCGGTGTTGATGTCCCTCAGCCGGCACCCGCAGCTCGTATATATCGTTTCCAAGGTAATCGACCATCGGCCTGCGCGCCCAATGCCCCAACTCCTTCAGGCACTCCAACGCGAACCCGATCTTCGCCTTATGCGCCTTAACCTGCGCCCGGATGTAGTCCAACGCGGGCTCGTCTCCTCGCGTCGTGCGGTAAAACTCCAACCGATACCCCATGCGGCCCTCCTAGTATACAGCGTATACGCTGTATATTCAAGGCCCGCCCCGCGGCCTCACTTACCATACGATTGACCCCCCGAAAAAGTTGCATGCGCCGGGAGCGGGAACCTCGTTTGTCGGGAGGGCGCGGAGCTAAAGCGCGTCGAGAGACTTCATCGCGGCCCGCATCTTGCTCACGAACGGGGACTCCGCGCCGTGCGTCATCACGAGCTCATGGGTCGCCCGCGTCATGGCGACATACAGCAGCTTTGCCTCGTCGCTCGGCTCCTCGCTGTGCGCGAAAGGCGCGCCGACGCCGGGGATGCACACCAGCGGGAACTCGAGGCCTTTGCTGGCGTGCATGGTCACGACCGCCACGCCGTCCTGGCCCGGCACGAAGGCATGCGTCGCATCCGGCATCTGGAACGGGACCCCCTTCCGGGAGAACGCCCGACTTACCTCCGCGCCGATGCCCCGGTGGCGGCAGATCACGGCCATGTCGCTCCACGGGGTGCCGTCCTTATTGGCCTCAAAAAGGAGGCCGGCGAAGTAGTCGGCTTCGGCCTGAAGGGTCGGGAACTCGATGAGAAGCGGCTTGGGGCCGCGCCGGCCGGCGCTCATCGGCTGGACGGTCGGGGCGAACTCCTCCTCCTCGTCTTTGGGAGACAGAAGCTCGTCCGCGAAGGCCCGCGCGACCGCGAGAATCTCCCGCGTGTTCCGGTAATTCAGCTTCAGGATCGTCGTGCGTCCCTTCGCTTGGACGCCGACGCTGGAGAATGAGAACCGAAGCTTCTTCTTGCCGCCGTAGATCGACTGGGCGTCATCGTAGAGAACAAGCAGGGAGTTGCTGTTCGGGTGGATCATCTGGACGACGAGCTTGAACCACTCCGGCTTGAAGTCATGACCCTCGTCGATGAGCACCGCGTCGTACTGCGCGGCGGGGATCAGGTTTTTTCCGACGGAATGAATCACTCTATCCACCATCGCCGCAAAAAAGGCGTCCATGTCGGCGTTCGGCGGGGGCAGGCCCGCGTTATAGGTCTGCAGCTGCCGCCGGCACCAGGCGTGGAAGCTCACGACGGTGACCTTCTCCTGCAGCCCCCGGGCGGCCATCATGCCGCCGAGCTTGGCCGCCAACGCCTTGTTGTAGCAGAGCACAAGGATCGGCCGCGAGCACGCCTTGGCCAGGTGCTCGGCGCGGAAGCCCAAGATCAAGGTCTTCCCCGAGCCGGCGACGCCGTGGATGACCCGGTGACCTTCACCGAGGCTACGCGCCAGCTGTTCCTGCTGAAGGTCCATGACCCGGATAAGGTCCGGCATCTCCACGACCTTCCGCGAGAAATCCTCGAACAGATCCGTTTGGGCGGGAATCCGGATCTCCGGGAACATGTGCCAGCGGATCCGGTCGATCTGAGGCAAAGACAGCTTGATAGCGAACCGGACCGGGAACATGTCCCACAGGCGCTTCTGGAAGGCCTCGGGATCGACCGTCTCCGTCATCTCGTCCTGGCAGATGACCAAGTGGGAGGGGATCGCCTCACCGAGCCGGTTATCTTCGAACTGCTTCCGGGTGATGCTCGTCAAGACGACGCCATGGCCATAGGGAAAAAGAGGCTTCCCCCGGTGCGGTCCGTCGCGCAATACCAATTGCGGGTCCTGCTCCATCCGATTGGTGACGGCAAACATGTACTGACGAGCTTGCTCGATCGGATTGGGGACTTGCTTGACGGTCCCGGAGGGGCAGATGACGACATTACTCTTGTCGATGCTCTGGATCGTGGAAATCTTCCAGTCCTTCACCTCGAGGACCAAAAGGCCGCGGCCGGGATGGAAGATGACGAAATCCGGGTGGAGGGTGCGATGGCCTATGGAAACGTCATACCAGCACAGGTAATCGTCTTCGAGCTTGTCTTCCAGGCGCTGGGCGAGGCGCCGTTCTCCCGCCTGCATGCGGGGGCCGCATGCGCCGATAGCTGGTATTAGCTTCGCCATAGGGCCACGGCCAGAGCCTAACAGAAGGCGGGGAACGGCGCCAGTCTCATCTACACCAGGCTGATCCGCACCTCAAGGAAATCAGATCTTGATCTACACGCCCCCCTAGGCTACACTCAGCCGTGGCCCGCGAACACTCGTTTAAGATCACCCTCAGCAACAACATCACCGAAAAAGCCGGTCTGGCTCACCTGCTGGAAATGGAGCCCGAGTGGTTTGTCCCCGACAGCGCCGGCCGAAAAGCGATTCTCGTCGCGCTCGGTTTGGACAACCAATTCAGGCGCGCATTCGACCTGGTCTGGATTCCCGGACGAAAGCGGGACGGGGCGACGGAACTCATCATCGATCCGGCCACCATCATTCTCATCGAGCTTAAGACGACGCAAAAACGGCTGCCCCAGAATCCCGGCGGCTTCTTCTTCGGCGCGACCGAAAACGAGTTCAAGCTGGCTGAAAGGTTGGGGGAATCCTATCGGTTCTGCTTCGTCTGCCTCCACGCCGAAACCCGTTCCCACAAGCTCATCTCCTACGGTGACCTCCAAGGCCTCATCAAAGTAAAGCGCACTCAGTACCAAATCAACCTGCGCTAAATATTCCGCGCGCTAATTTGAATCCCGGAAGGATCTAAGCCGCCCTAAATATCGCGTAGCGCTCTTCGAGGAACTTCGGATTGGGCCGCAACTCCGTTTTCCGCGGAATACTGAGGCTCGTGCCGTGGAACTCCTGCAGCCCGTACTTGAGCATCGGGCCGTCGATCTCCTTCAGTATGTCCGTACGCAGTTCCACCACCAGATCGGGACGAATGCCCAAGATGTGGCAGTCGTATGCCGCGTGATGGATCTTGCAGAGAGCGATACCGTTAGAGGTGGTGGGCTCGCCTTGCGGATGATTGTCGGGCAGGATGTGCGCCGCCTCGAGAAGCTGCTCATGGCGAAGACGGCAGATTGCGCATTGCTCGTGGTAAGCCTTCAGCACTCGCTCGCGGAAACTTCGCTGATGTAGGCGCTGGCGGGTCGTAACAGTGATGTACAGACGACGAGCGTTGATCGGATCATCGACCACCTGAGAGTGCATGGCAGGCAACTTTGCATCGTCCATTGCGACGGTGAAGGTCAACGCCCGAGGATTATCGCCGACAATATAGATAGGCCAGACCGGCATATACTGACCGGGCACGACCCCGTAGAGATAAACGAGCGGGATCTTCTGCTCCATGGCCTTGCGCAACCCGCGATTTTCCGGGTGTTGGGGGTCTTGACCGCGATAGCGATAGAGCAGGAGGCCATCTAAGCTCACTTCGTCGTTATACGGCCGGGGGGAGCCCTCGACGACAGGAACGGTCGTGATGCTGATCGGGATCTCGGGCAGAATAGCAGGTTTAAAGATTCCCTGCGGACCTACAAGGGGCACGCGCCGCTCCGCGAAGACGAAGCCTTTTTCCAGCACCCTGCGAGGAACGACCTCGCCGAATAGTTGCTTCTGCTGGGTCAGGAATTCAAAGGCGGCCGTGCGGACAAGGAAGTCCAGTTGTTCGGGGTCATTCAAAGCCCCAGGTTCAGGCGACATGGAGAGCATTCATACCAAATAGGCGGTCGCCCAATGCGACCACCTCCACAGTACACTTTCGATTTCATGCTCCTGAACGACTTCGAGGCGCTGGTTTTCGGAAGAATTTAGCGGCGGAACGGGGCGAGTCAAATCTTCGGAGAGGGTGGGATTCGAACCCACGGACGCTGTTACACGTCGCCAGTTTTCAAGACTGGTGCCTTAAACCGCTCGGCCACCTCTCCCTAAATCGGTCCCTACTTCTGCAGCAGCGCGATGAACTCCGCCGCCGCCTGATCGTGCAGCTTCTCCCAGAGCCCGGCCACGAAATAGAACGGCGTCTCCTCGCCCGTCGGGTCCAGCAGCACCATCTTCGTGCCCGCGACCGAGGACACGCGCCCGGTATGCCCGGTATCGACGTTCCAAATGACGTCGCCGACGCGGATCTCGGAGAGTTCCATCACGCGGCCGCCCCGGGCGGGGCGGCAAGAGGACGAGCCGGGCGCGAGGGGTTCACCCGACTAGAATACAAATCCTTAGGCGCTCTGGAACGATAAGGAAGCCCCTCTACAGCTCGTCCTCGTGGTCCGGCGGCCGCTTCCCGAGGCCGGCGCCGTCGAGCTCCTCGTCGAGGGTCTCCTCGTCCGGAGCCGGCTCGGGCGCCGGCCGCTCCGGCTCCTTGCGCGCCGACACGTCCTCGCCCCGCTTCGGCTTGTTCGGTTTTCGCATGGGAATGCACCTCCCTCGATAGGAGTGTAGCCCCGGGGACCGAAGCTTCCCATGCGGTCCGTGAAACGACTTCTTGAACTTTTTCCCGCCGCCGCCCGGGCAGGCTCGTGGAACTTTTTCGGGGGGTCGATCGTATGATGAGTATGACCTTATCCCGCAGGCTCTTGACTATATGTAGTCCGTGGACTACACTATCCTAGGGTGAAATGCACGTCACCCCGAAAGAGGCGTATCTCTATCGTTTCCCGTCCGGGCGCTGCCCGTTCGAAGAGTGGCTGGAGTCGATGCGGGATCGCACGGGCCGCGCGAAGATCCGAGCGCGGATCGCCCGGGTTCGCGCGGGGAATTTGGGGAGATGCGAGCCGGTGGGCGGAGGCGTCTTCGAACTGAAGATCGATTTCGGGCCCGGTTATCGCGTGTATTTCGGCGAGGAGGGAGCGGAGATCGTCATTCTGCTCTGCGGCGGCGACAAAAGCACTCAGACGAAGGACATCAAAGCGGCCCGCGACTATTGGGCCGATTACCGGAGGCGTCACCATGCGGCCCGCGAAAAATTATCGTGACAGCCTGCGCAAAGCGCTCAGAGATCCCTCCGAAGCCGCCGAGTACATCAACGCGGCGATCGGAGAGAACGATCTGGATACTTTTCTGCTGGCGCTGCGCGACGTCGCGGAGGCGCAGGGCATGGCCGCGATCTCCCGGCGGGCCAAGCTCAACCGCGTGAGCTTGTACAAGATGCTGTCCCATCGGGGCAATCCGCATCTGCAAAGCGTGCTCCACCTTCTCCAGGCGGCCGGGTTGAGGCTGTCCGTCGGAGTCCGGCCGGGCGCGCGTTGACCGCCACCCCGTCTCCCGCCTAAGCGCCCGCCCGGGCGCATGCAACTTTTTCGGGGGGTCGATCGTATGAAGGGTGGAGGGCCGCCCGGCGAGAAGCTTCCCCCCTGGAATAAAGACATTCCTGGGTATATACTATTGGAGGTCTAATTCTATTGCGCATATGTCACTATCCGCAGGGAGAGACGGGAGAAGTCCGGGATTATCTGCAGGCGCTGCGGCGGGACGCGCGGACGCTGAAAGCGGCCGTCAGGCTCGACCTCGATCTTCAGACGCTCGAGGAATTCTGGCCGGAGACCCTGAATGTGACGGTGCGCGGATTGAAGGGCTGGGAACCGCTGCTGGAGCTCAAGCGGCGTTGCGACAAGACCGCGTACCGGATTTTCTTCTGTGTCCGAGGAGGCGAACTCTGGCTGCTGTCCGCCTATGAGAAGAAATCGGAGGCCGCGCCGCGCAGGGAGCTCGAGAAGGCGTATCGGCGCATGAGGCTGGTTTTGGGAGGGGTGCGATGAAAAAGGCCGCCCAGGCGGGGTTGACGGGAGACATACGGCGCGCGATCGGGAACGACCCGGCGTACGCCGAGGAGTACTTCGCGGAGCTCTCGCGCCGGCCGCTGCCGGTCCAGCTGGCTTTACTGCGGCGATTGAAGGGGCTAACGCAGGCGGAGCTGGCCGACGAGATGGGGCTCAAACAAACGCATGTGTCTCGCTTGGAGAAGACGGGTTCGGATCATTTGCTGAGCGCCTATCTGCGCGCGGCGCAGGCCCTGGGCGCGCGCCTGGCGTTCGTGCCCGCGAAGTAGATCGATCTCGCGATAACCGTCGCGGTTACTCCGCCTTCCACCCCCCTACCCCTCGTCGAGGCGATGCAACTTTTTCGGGGGGTCGATCGCATGAAGGGATGAGGAACGAACGGTCCCCTGGAGACCTGGAGGTATAACTGTTATACTTTAAGAGGCCGGTGCGATTCGAGTTCGACCCCAAGAAAAGCCGGCTCAATTGGGAGCGGCATGGGATCGACTTCGAGGACGCCCAGGCGCTCTGGGCGGAGTTTCACATCGTCCTTCCGGCCAGATCCGTCCCCGAGTATGAAGACCAAAACCAAAAGAAAGACGACTCCTAAAACGATCACGGCCGAGGAGTTCGACCGGCTGGCCGACGAGGGCAAAGACATCACCCCCTATCTCGATTTCGAGAAAATGATCGTCGTCCGGCCCAAGATCCAGCGCGTCAACGTCGATTTCCCGGAGTGGATGGTCAAAAAGCTCGACGAGGAGGCGCACAAGCTCAACGTCTCCCGTCAGGCGATCATCAAGATGTGGCTGCGGGAGCGCCTCGACCCTCAACGCCGCATCACGCGATAGCCGTCGGGTTCACTCCGTCTTCCACCCCACGGCCTGCCCCTTGTTCTGCTCGTCGAGCCAGGCCTTGAGCGGCGCGAAGTACTCGAGGATGGCCGTCGCGTCGAGCTCACGCGTGCCCGTCACCGCCTCGAGGGCGTCGGGCCACGGCTTGCTCGAGCCCATCGCCATCATGTCGCCCAGGCTCTTGCCGGCGGCCTTGTCGCCGTAGTACGAGCAGCGGTGCAGCGGCCCCGCGTGGCCGTGAGCCTTGCACAGGGACCGGTAGAACTGGAACTGGTAGACATTGGCCAGGAAGTAGCGCGCGTACGGGGTGTTGGCCGGGATGTGGTACTTGGCGCCCGGGTCGAAGTCGTTCTCGGTGCGCGGAGACGGCGGCTTCATCCCCTGATATTTCTGCACGAGCGCCCACCACGCCTTGTTGTAGTCCTCGGGCTTGGTCTTGCCCGTGAAGACGTCCCAGCGCCACTTGTCGACGAGCAGGCCGAACGGCATGAAGGCCACCTTCTCGAGCGCCTTGGTGAGGAGGAGGTCGATGTCCCCCTCCGGGCCGGGGACGGTGTCGATGAGCCCGACGGATTTAAGGTACTCGGGCGTGACCGAGAGGGCGATGGTGTCGCCCAAGGCCTCGTGGAAGCCGTCGTTGGCCGAGCCGCGGAAGAAGTACGGCTGTTTTTCATAGGCACGCTGATAGAAATTGTGGCCGAGCTCGTGGTGGATGGTGACGAAGTCCTCGGCGTTGATCTTGATGCACATTTTAATACGAAGATCTTGGCCGTTTTCGACATCCCAGGCCGAGGCGTGGCAGACGACCTCGCGGTCGCGGGGGCGGGTGAGCATGGAGCGCTCCCAGAAGGTGGACGGGAGCGGAGGGAAGCCCAGGGAGGAGAAGAAGGCCTCGCCGGTCTTGACCATCTTGAGCTCGTCGTACTTGTTTTTCTTGAGCTGCTCGGTGAGGTCGAAGGCGGGCTTGGTCTTCGGCGGCGCGGCCAAGTCGTAGATGTTCTCCCAGGACTGGCCCCACATGTTGCCGGTGAGCTGCTGGGGGATGAGGCCGTCGGCGCCGATGATTTCGGGCCCATATTTATCCTGCAGACGGCGGCGCACGTACGCGTGGAGGGCGTCGTAGAGCGGCTTCATCTGCAGCCAGGTGCGGTCGAGCTCGGCGGAGAACTGCTCCGGGGTCATGTCGTAGCCGGAGCGCCAGAGGTCGGCGGTGTCGCGGAAGCCCAGGTCCTGGGCGCCCTTGTTGGACAGCTCGGCGAAGCGCTGATAGCGCGGGCGCATGACCGGGGAGATCGTCCGCCAGCCGGTCCAGATCTCGGCCAGGCGCTTGGGGTCGCGTGAGGAGCGCAGGACGTCTTCCATGTCGTCGAGCGTGAGGCAGGTCGTCGTGGAAGCCGGGCAGTACTTGCCCTTGCCGTAGGTGCTCTCGAGCCAGACCTTGGTGTCGGAGAGCTCTTTCTGGTCTTTCTCGTCGGGCGGGGCGGGGGCCGTCACGGTCAGCTTGAGGAGGAGGAACTTGCGCTTGAGGTCGGCGGGCAGCGCGAGCTTGTCGAATCGGCGGGCCTCGCGGGCGAGGCGGGCGGCCTCGGCGGAGTAGGCGTTGTCGGCGTCGCCGGCGAGCCACTCGGTGGAGTAGTTGATGTTGGTCTGCATCGCCCAGGAGGAGAAGGCGGCGCGGCGGCCGAGGGCGTCGAGGGACTTCTCGGCGCGGTCCATGAAGGCTTGGGCGTCCTTGACGGTCGCAGCCGCGGCCTGCGACGGAACGGCGAGGAAAACGGAGAGGAGGAGGAGGATCATGCGGGTAGGATACAAATCCTAAGGCGGTTCTAAGGTTGCAAATTGTGACCTTAGACGCGGCGTGTAAACAGGCGTGAAAACTCGCCTTCGACTTGAAGTTGCAAATTGTGACTTCAAGTTTGAGGTCGTAAATTGCGACCTCAAAATAATCCAATCAATATTTATGTTTTACCCAAATTCTTAAGGTTGCAATTTGCAACCTTAAGATCTTGAAGTACCAATTTGGCACTTCAAGCTATGGAACAAATCGCCCCCCTCAATCGTATGAAGATATGGATATCGCCAAAGTCGTTCCCCTGATTCATGTCGTTCGCGGTCAAAGGGTCATGCTGGACGAAGACCTCGCGCGCTTATACGGCGTGACCACGAAATACCTCAATCAACAGGTTCAACGAAATCGCGGTGATTTTCCTGCGGATTTCATGTTTCGCTTGACCGCGGAGGAAAGCAGTCATCTAAGGTCACAAATTGTGACCTTAGACAAAGCCGGCCACGGGAAGCACCGCAAATACTGGCCGCTCGCCTTCACGCGGGAAGGAATCTCCATGCTGTCGACCGTGCTGCGCAGCCCGCGCGGCCGCGAAGTGAGAATCGCCATCATGCGCGCGTTCGTGAAGATGAGCGACGCGCTGATGAGCGGCGAAGGCCTGGCGGCGCGCATCGAGAAGGCGGAGAAGGCCCTTCTCGGACTCGAGAAGGAGCAGGGCGAGCACGCGGCCGCGATCCACGAGCTGTTCGCGGAGTTCCGCCGGCTGGCGGGCGGCGATGGCTGAGGCGCGGGATTTACGGGCATGGCGGGGCGCCCGGCCGAGAGGGGCCGGGCGCGACGCCGGCGCGAGGCTAGTACAGGTCCTGGCGCTCCTCGCGGTCGAGCAGCTCCTCGTCACTGAACTCCTCCTCGCGCTTGTCCGGCGAGTCGGTGAAGACGGCGTCGAACACGACGTTCGTCTCCTCTCCTCCCATTGGAACCGGTTCATCGGCGGACGCGAGGGGCGCTGCGGCGGCGGTCGCGGCGGCGGCGGCCCGGTGGCGCTTGTGCGCGCGCCGGCCGGGCCGCGCGGCGCGGCGTTTCGGGCGACGGGTGCTCGACACCGGATGCCTGCGCTTCGACAGTGTGGCTTTCATGATGGCACCTCCCGACTTCAGAGCGTCGTCAACGTCTCCAGCTTCCGGGTGACATCCTCGTCGGCTTTGATCCCCCCGGCGGGCTTGCGTCCGTGGCGCCGCTTGGCGCCGACCTTCACGCCGCGTGTGAACCGGCTCGACGTTTTCGCCTTTTTCTTGGTTTTCATCGGGTCGCCTCCTCCAAATCCTGCTCCTGGGGACGGCCGTAGCCGACCGTCTCGCCGGCCACGGGACGGCCCCAGTCCTCGTCCTCGCCCATCACGGCGGCCTCGGTGCCGCCGAGCGAGTCGCTGATCTCCTCGTTGATCAGGTCGGGCTGCTCATGACCGGTCCGTCTTCGTTTCGGCCTCATCGGAGCGCCTCCTTGCGGTGCTTGGTCTTTCGTTTTTTCGACGGCAACGGGCCCTGAGCGAAGACGCCCTCGTCGCTCTCGCCGGTGTCGTTCCCGGAGTCCGGGCGGGCGTAGGTGCCCGCCTGGTCCTCGGAGTCCAGGGGCCGGATGGTCCCGGGGTCGCGGATCGACGGCGCGGAGGGCCGCGCGTGCTTGCGCCGTTTAAGGGTCATAAGGACCTCCCCAGGCATAGGATAGACGGACGGCCCGATTTTCCCATGGAGGGAAAGTCAGGGCTCCGTGACGCTCAGATCTCGGCGAGCGGGCCCTTGAGCTCGTCGACCGCGGCCTTGACCTCGCCGTTGAACTCCTTGGGCAGGGGACGCGGGAGGGCGCCGACCAAGCGCTCGCGCTCGCGGCGGTCGAGGATGGTTTTGACGGCCCAGACGCCGGCGACGGCGAGCAAAACGTAATAGATCTTTTTCATGGAGCGGCCTCCTGACGAGGAGAGGGTAGCTCCGCCGCGGGGGCGCGGCACAGTGAGGGGAGGTGAACTTACCTTGACGCCTAGTCGATCTCGCCGAGGTCGGCGAGGCCGTTGACGGCGGCGCCGCGCACGCCGGGGTTGGAGTCGGCGCGCAGCTTCTTGAGGGCGGTCACGGCGCGGGGGCCGCCCAGGCGCACCAGGGCGCGGGCGACGGACTGGCGGACGGCGGGGTCGGGGGCCTTGAAGGCCTCGACGAGGACGAGGACGGCGCGCGGATTCTCCGTCTTGCCCAAGGTCTCGGCGGCGAGCGGGGCCAGCGGGCTGTCGGGCTTCTTCATCATCGTCTCGAGATGCTCCAGGCCGGCGTCCTTGTCGAGCTTGACGAGGTAATAGGCGGCGAGCAGGCCGACCTTGTCCTCGCCGGGGTCGCCCTTGAGAAAGGCGTTGAGGCGGGCGAAGGCGTCCTTCTTGCCGAGCTTGGCCAGGCCGTAGGAGGCCTGGACCTCGATGAACTTGTCGGGGTTGGCGACCGCCTGGTCGAGCGTGGAGACGGCGCGCTTGTCGCCGATGTCGCCCAAGGCCTCGAAGACGGCCTGAAGGAGGTTGCCGGAGGCCCCCCCGGCCAACTGCTGCAAGGCGGGGACGGCGTCGCGGACCTGGAGGCGGCCGAGGCCGCGCACGGCTTCCTCCACGACGCGCGGGTCGCTCTCGTTGAGGGCCTCGGACAAGGTGCGCACGGCCTGGTCGCCGCCGAGGCGGCTCAAGGCCTCGAGTATCTTCCAGCGCAGGACCTGGAGATGGCCGGGGAGCTCCCCCATCTGCAAGGTCATCGAGCGCAGGTAGTCCCAGGCGCCGGCGAGAGCGTCGACGGCGCGCGGGTCGCCGGCGATCCCGAGGGCGTCGACGATGGCGGCGGATTCCCGCGGGTTGCCCTTCTTGACGTCGAAGGCGGCGATCAAAGCGTCGACGGCCTTCTTGTCCTTCATGCGCGCCATGGTGCCCGCCAGGCGCAGGCGCTCGTCGGTCTTGGCGGCTTCGAAGCCGGCGATGAGGTCTTTCACCTTGGGTTTGCGGGCCGGGACGGGGGCGGCGATCAGGAGCAGGGCGAGTGCGACGAGAGTGGTCCTCACCCGGGAAGCATACCGGGTTCGCGGCGTCCTGTCGAGGGGAGCATGCAACTTTTTCGGGGGGTCGATCGTATGAGAGGTGCGGGCGCGGGGCGCCCGGGGAGGCTCACCATGCGCGAGGAGACGACGGGACGGGAGACGCGGCGCCTGCTGGCGCGGATGAAGAGGCTCGAGGAGGCGGAGGCGTCGGAGGAGGCGCGCGACGAGGCGCAGAAGATCCTGCTGGCGCGGCACCTAGAGCGGCTGCGGGGCAAGGGCGCGGGGCGGGCTTGACGAAAGGGGTCTTTCGTATTACACTGCGTAATACGGATGAACAAAACAGTGACCATCACCTTGCGGCTGACCGCCGATGAACGGAAGGTCCTCGACCGGGTCGCCCGCGCGCATGGGGCGACCCGGTCGGAGGCGATCCGCACCGCCCTGCTCGGCGAGGCGGCTCGCATCGCGCGGACGGAGAACCTCTCCGGGCACGAGCGCCTGAAGCGCTACATCCCCGCCAAGGGGAGCGGCCGCAAGGACCTGTCCGCGCTCGACAGCTCGCGGATCTGGGCCGAGGATCTGGAGGCGAAACACCGTGCGCTCCGTCCTCGTTGACGCGAACGTCCTCGTCGGCTATCTCGACGCCGACGACGGGCTGCATGAACGCTCGCTCGAGGGGCTGAGCGCGGCGACCGGGGACCTCGTGACCACGTGGCCCGCGCTCACGGAGGCGATGCACCTTCTGGGGCGCAAGGGCTGGGCCCAGCAGGAGGCGCTGCTCGCCCTGCTCGGAGACGGCGAGCTGCTGGTCGCCGGACTGGGGACGGAGGACGTCCCGCGCCTGACGGCCTTGATGAGGAAATACCGGAACCGGCCGATGGATCTGGCCGACGCGTCTTTGATCCGCGTCGCCGAACGCGACGGCATCGACACCATCGTGACTTTGGACCGCGATTTCCAGGTTTACCGGGCGGCCGGCATCGGGGCGCTCAAGATGCTCCCCAAGCCGTAACATTCACGACTTGCGCTCCGGACGGCTTCCTCTTATACTTCGCTCGTGGATCCCGTCACGCACACTTTGCTCGGCGTCGCCGTCGGCGAGGCCTTCTTCCGGCCGCGCCTGGGGCGCAGGGCGGTCACGGTGGCGGCGTGGGCGGCGAACCTGCCCGACATCGACACTTTCGTCCTGCTCACCGGCGACCCCGGGTCGGTGATCCTGCGCCGGTCCTTCGGTCACTCTTTGATCCTGCTGCCGCTGTGGATCGCGGCGCTGACCTGGCTGTTCAAGCGCAAGTACGAGGACATGGACGTCCGGGACCTGGCCGCCGTCATCGCGGTCAACTGCGGCGGTCACCTGTTCTTCGATCTGATCAACTCCTTCGGCGTGCAGCTGTTCTGGCCGTTCTCGACGGCGCGGCCGGAGCTGGCGATGATCTTCATCATCGACCTGGCCTTGGCGGGGTTCCTGGCCGCCCCCCACCTGGCCCGTCTGAAGGAGTCGTGGCGGCCGCGGCTGGGCGGCTTGTGCCAGGCGGCGCTCGTCTCGGTCGCGTTCTACCTGTCGATGGCCTTCACGGCCCGCCAGATGGCCGTGGCCTTGCTCGCCCAGGAGACCGGCGGACGGGGCTTCCGGTACGCCTTCCCGGAGCCGCTCGGCGCCCACCGCTGGCGCGGCGTGGTCAAGGCCGACGGCCAGTGGAAGCAATATCTCGTGAACGTCTCGGAGCGCACCGTGGCGCCCGGGCCCGTGCTGCGCGACGACGGCCTGACGGGGCCGGCGCTGGCGGCCAAGGAGACGCCGTTCGGCCGGCGGCTGACGGCCTTCTTCAAGGCGCCGGTATGGACGGTGGAGCCCGGCCCCGAGGGAGGCTCCACGGTGCGCGTCAGCGACCTGAGATTCACCAGCCTCGTCCTTCCCCGCGCCAATCCGTTCGAGTTCACCTTCGACGCGCCCCCCGGCGGAGAGCCCAAGCCCCGCCGAGTTTGGATTTGGTAGGTTAAGAGATATGCCGACGACGAACGCGGAGACGTTGGAGCTTCTGCTCGAGGTGGGAAGGCTGCTGTCCTCCAAGCTCGAGATCGGGGAGCTCCTCACGTCCGTGCTCGAGCTGTCCACGAAGGTCGTGGACGCCGAGAGCGCGTCCTTGCTCCTGTTGGACGAAAAATCCCAGGAGCTGTATTTCGACGTGGCTTTGGGCCTCGGCCCGGACGCCTCCAAGGTCCGCCTCAAGCTCGGCCAGGGCATCGCCGGCACGGTCGCCAAGACCCGCAAGCCGGAGATCATCAACGCGGTGCGTCAGGACCCGCGCTGGTCGCCGGCGATGGACGCGCAGTCCGGGTTCGTGACCCGCTCCATCCTCGCGGTGCCGATGATGATCAAGGGCCACCTCGTCGGCGTGCTGGAGGCGATCAACAAGCGCGGCGGCGATTTCAGCGAGGCCGACCGGCTCGCCTTCGAGGCCTTCGCCTCGCAGGCCGCGGTCGCCATCGACAACGCGCGCCTGTTCACCTCGCTCAAGGACGAGCGCTTCAAGCTCGCCACCGTGTTCGCCCAGATGACCGACGGCGCGGCGCTGACCGACGCCGCCGGCGCGGTCCTGCTCTCCAACGAGGCCGCCTCCAGGCTGCTCGGGACGGAACTCAAGGAGCTGGCCGACGGTCTCAACGGCATGGTGGTGACCCCGTCGATCGCGGAGCTGCTCTCCGGCGAGAAGGCCGTGCTCGATTTCGCCGCCGTGAGGAAAGAGCCGACCATGCTGGTGCTCGAGGGCCGCGTCACGCGCGCGTCCCTGGGCGACAACGAGGGGCGCCTGTTCGTCTTCCGCGACCGCACCGAGAGCCACCGGCAGGAGAAGCTCAAGCGCACCTTCCTGAGCCTGATCTCCCACAAGCTGCGCACGCCGCTGGCGGCGGTGACGGGATTCGCCGACATCCTGATGGACGAGGTCAACTCCGACACCGACCCGATGTGGGCCAAGGCCGTGAAGACGATCCGCTCCCAGGGCGGCAAGGTCAGCGAGCTCGTCGACAAGCTGCTGAGCTACACGACGATCGAGAGCCCCGACACGCAGCTCAACTCCGAGCCCTTCCCCCTCGACGAGGCGGTCAAGGACGCGGTGACGGGCCTCGAGGAGAAGATCGCGGAGCGCGCGGCGACCGTGGACGCCCCGGCGACGGGCCTCGTCATCGTCGGCGACCGGCGGCTCGTCACCGAGGCGCTCAAGAACCTCCTCGACAACGCCATCAAGTTCAACCAGAAGCACTCCCCGCTCGCCTCGCTGCGCGCCGAGGGGACCGGCGACTGGGCCGCGGTGACGGTGGCCGACACCGGCCCGGGCGTGCCGCCGGAGGACCTCGAGAAGGTGTTCTCCCGCTTCCACCAGGTGGAGAAGGACTTCACCGGCCAGCAGGACGGCATGGGCCTGGGCCTCGCCTTCGTGCGCAAGGTCGCCGAGCTGCACGGCGGCAGCGCGGTGCTGCGTTCCAAGCTCGGGGCCGGGGCGACGGTCACCTTGACCTTGCCGCGCAGGAAGGACGCTTGATCGGCGGCGACGCCGCCGGCTACGCCCCGTCCTTGACCGGGGCCGACTACGGCGAGGTCTTCCTCGAGGAGTGGCGCTGGTCCACCGCGCGCCTCGAGGACGGCGCGGTGCGCGACATCGGCGCCAGCTCCGAGCGCGGCCTGAGCCTGAGGTTATTGAGACGAGAAGGAAGTCGGGTGGAAACGCTTTTCGGCAGCGCCCAGGACGCCTCCGCCGCCGCCGCCGCCCGCCTGCGCGAGAAGCTGTCGCCCGGCGCCTCCGGGCGCGGCCCGGCCTTCTCCAAGACGCGCGCGGCCGCCGCCTCCTGCCGCGTCGACCCGGCGACGGTGCCGCTCGAGCGCAAGCTCTCCCTGCTGCGCGCCGTCGACCGCGCCGCGCGGGAGCTGTCCCCGCTCGTGCGCCAGGTGACCGCCGTCTACGGCGACCGGCGCAAGGACACGCGCGTGCTCAACAGCGACGGCGCCGACCTGTCCCAGAGCCGCGTCTCGACGAACCTGACGGTGTCCGTCGTCGCCGAGCGCGACGGGATGCTGCAGACCGGCTTCGAGGTCGTCGGCGCCCAGCGCGGCTGCGAGATCTTCGACGACGAGGCCGCCCCGCGCGCCGCGCGCCGCGCCGCCGCGCGCGCCCTGGCCAAGCTCGACGCCCCCAAGGCCAAGGCCGGCGAGATGGCCGTCATCCTCGCCGCCTCCGCGGGCGGCACCTTCATCCACGAGGCGATCGGCCACTCCCTCGAGGTGGACCACGTCCAGGAGGGCTCGTCGCCCGCCTACCGCGGCATGCGCGGCAAGACGGTCGCCCCCGAGACGATCACCGTCGTCGACGACCCGACCTTGCCCTTCCAGCGCGGCTCGTTCGTCTTCGACGACGAGGGAGTGGAGGCCCGGCCCACCGAGCTCGTCAAGAACGGCGTGCTGGCCGATTTCCTGTACGACCGCACCACGGCCCTGCGCGAGGGGCGCCCCTCCAACGGCCACGGCCGCCGCGAGTCCTTCGCCGCGCGCCCGATCCCGCGCATGTCGAACCTCTACATCGCCCCCGGCAAGGACGACCCGGCCAGGATCATCAGGGAGCTGAAGAGCGGCCTCCTCGTGACCCGCATGGGCGGCGGCCAGGTGGACACCGCGAGCGGGGAGTTCGTCTTCGAGGTGGACGAGGGCTGGCGCGTCGAGAACGGCAAGGTCACTTACCTCGTGCGCGACGCGAACCTGCTCGGCGTGGGCCCCGAGGCGCTGCGCTCGATCGACCGCGTGGGCTGGGACATCGGCTGGGGCATCGGCGTGTGCGGCAAGGAAGGGCAGAACGTGGCGGTCAGCGACGGGCAGCCGACGATCCGCATGCCCAAGCTCGTCGTGGGAGGAAGTCATGACTAGGTGGCTCGTGGCGGCGGCCTTGATATTGGCCGGCTCGGCCGGCATGGAAGTTTCGGCCGCAGGCCGAAAATCGGAGAAGCCAATGGAGTGGAAAGGACAGTACGGCGGGCCCATCGACCCCGGCACCGAGGTCGCGGCCGACGAGGGCGCCTGGACGCGCCTGTGGCTGACGGTCGGCCAGGACGCGCCGGCGCTCGACTTCAAGAAGTATTTCGCCGTCGCCGTGTTCGCCGGCGAGCGCCCGACGGGCGGCTATACCGTCGAGTTCCTCGACCCCGTGCCCAAGGGCATGGACGTGATCGTGCGCTACCGGGTCAAGGAGCCGACCGGCTTCGCCACCCAGGCCATCGCCCAGCCCTGGAAGATCCGCGCCTTCGAGCGCGTGAAGGGCAAGGTCTTCGTCGAGGCCGCCCCCAAGGAGGTCAAGAATAAGTGACCTGGGCCCTGCTCGCGGCGGCGCTGGCGATGACCCCCGCTCGCGCGGCGGACGCCCCCGTTCTGCCCGACATGGCGGTCGGGCACTCGACGCCGGGCTGGTCCAAGCAGGGCAAGTCGCTGGTGCTCTACGACGCCGCCGGGGAGCTGTCCTTCGAGATCGGTCTGCTGCGCGAGGATACCGGCTCCGTCACCCGCGAGGTGACCGGCGGCGTGTCGCCCGACGGACGCGCGGCCTGGACGCTCGAGCGAAAGCTCACTTGGAACTCGGCGCGCAGCAAGCTGCTCGAGAGCCGCCGCGTGCTGCGCGTCCACGGCTCGACGGGGCAGACCGTGTGGAGCGACGACGCCGTCGACCTGCCCGAGAAGGGCGAGCCGGTCGTGTTCTCCGAGGACTCCAAGGTCATCCTGCTCGCCTGCCACTTCGGCGAGTCCTGGTCCATGGAGGCGCGGGACTGGGCGGGTGGGACCACGCTCAAGGCGGGGCCGTTCCCGCGCCTGGTCAGCATCGCGCTGACGCCGGGAGGACGCTACGCGGTGGCGCGGTGGGGGGTGCCGGACAAGAGCGACACGCATTCGTTCTTCGATCTTTGGACGAAAGCACGGAAGGATATAGAGACCTCGGATCTCACGCTAGGGCTGGCGCGGATCGGGGATGACGGGGTCGTCAGGTCGGGACGGAGAGACGTATTTAGTTTTTCAACGGCGAAATCAACGGCAACGGAAGGGGCAGCCAAGTGAGGGCCGCGCTGCTGGCCTTGCTTTTGGCTGGAGCTTCGGCCGGCGCCGACGAAGGAGAGCCCTCGTCGACGCCGGCCGGAACGGCGGTCGAGGGCGATCAGTCGTCGGCGGTCGAGGACATGCGCAAGCAATTGGAAGGCGACCCGGGGCTTCAAGAAGCTTTGGTCGATCGCATACTCCAATCCAAGATCGCGGCGGCCATCACTTCTGAAAAAGACGAGGGCAAGAAGCGCGCCGACGTCCGCGCCTGGGTGCAGAGCGACCTGCGCTCGGCCTCCGAGATCGCCCTGGGCCTGGCCAAGGACGAGACCGAGGGCACGCACGTGTTCGAGAATACCTTGGTCAAGCATCTCCGGCTGACCTTCCAGCGCAAGAACACCGACCGCGGCGCGTACGGCGTGCTCAAGAACGCGGCGAAGACCTCGAAGCTGACGACCTTGAGCGACCAGCAGGCGGGCGAGGAGGAGCGGCGCGAGGCGCTGCGCAACCTGTTCGAGGGCAAGGGCTCCCAGGGCGAGCGCGTCATCACCGGCCAGGCGCCCGAGGGCAAGCCCGGCGGCTCCGACACGCCGGCCAGCGCGGCGCTGGCCAACTCCTTCTACGACCGCCTCTCCGCCGGCAACATCCGCGGCTACTCCCCCCAGCTCATGGCCCTGCAGAGCGCGCTGAACACGCGCCGCCCGCCGGGAGCGCCGGCGCTCATCGAGACCGGCAAGCTCGACCACGCGACCTTGTCCTACCCCGCCTTCGGCCTCAAGTACGACCTCGGCAACCTCGAGGAGCGCCTGCGCCGCGCGCGCATCGCCGAGCTCGCGACCTTGGGCGGCGTCCAGCTCGCCGAGCGCGACATGAAGGACCCCGGCCTCGAGGCGCGCCTGCTCGCCAAGGTCCCGGCCGACAGGCTCAAGAAGCGCTTCGCCGCGCGCGCCGCCGCCAACGCGCGGGCCCGCGCCGCGCTCGCCGCCTTCGAGGCCGCCGCCGACAAGGCCAAGGATCCGGGTCAGATCACGAAGGGCCTGCTCGTCGAGCTCTCCGGCCGCCAGCACGAGGCCTCGCGCTGGCTCACCGTCGCGGCGCTCGAGGAGGAGCTGGCCCGCATCGAGTCCGAGGAGGGCTTCCTCACCGCCGACCTGCTCGCCGCCATCGACGCGGTCCCCGCGCCCGCCCCGGTCCGCGAGTCGTACAAGCGCCGCGGCCGGTCCTACCAGGACCGTCTGGCGCGGCTCAAGGCCAACGCCCAGGCCTCGCTCGACGCCCTGCAGTCCGACGCGTGGCTCTCGCGCGTCGGCGAGATCGACAAGATGATGGCCGAGAACCAGGGCCTGCGGCGCAACATCTCGCGCGACATCTCCGACTACCGCCTGGTCCCCTTCCGCGCCGGCGAGGCCGTCCTCAAGCAGGCCCGCTGGCGCGAGCTCCTCGACGACCTGCTGCTGAAGTACGCCAAGGGCACCTCCTACGGCCGCGAGGTCGCCGGCCGCCGCGGCAAGCTCGCGCGCTTCCTCGGCATCTTCGGCCAGATCGCCTCCGGCGACCTCGACGGCGCCCACCTCTCCCTCGTCAACGCCGAAGGCGGCCGGCGCTGAGCGGGACCTGCACCGGTGCGAGCCGGACTGTTTCCGGAAACAGTTACGGACGGAAGGCGGGGATGAGGGCTTTCAGGCGCGGGAGCGCCTCTTCGGCGGCGCGCTCGCCGGCGCGGATGATCTCGCCGGCGCGGTGCAGCTCGGTCCAGGAGAAGCCCTTCAGGTCGGGGAACATCGTCACGTCCGCGATGTCGAGGCGGGACTGGGCGACCTCGTACTCCATCGTGTAGATCATCTGGAAGAACACCTCCGGGAAGTTGGGCGCGCGGAAGGCCTTGGGCAGGACGGGCATCGCGGCCTGGCGCAAGGTCTCGAGGTTGAGCGGCTGGTCGAGGAGGCGCCGGCTGTGGCGCTCGTGCACCTTGGTCTTGCGCTCGCTCGCGGGCATGGTCAGGTTGACGGCGAGCAGGATGTCGGCGCCCATGTCGGAGATGACGCGCGTCGGCACCGGGTTGACGATGCCGCCGTCGACGAGCCAGCGGCCGGAGAGCTGGGTCGGCTCGAAGATCAGGGGGAGGCCGCACGAGGCGCGGATCGCCTCGGCGACGCGACCCTGCTTGAGGACGACCTCCTCGCCGGTCTCGATATCGGCGGCGACGCAGGCGAACGGGAGCTCCATGTCGGAGAACTCGCGCGAGCCCATGTAGGAGCGGATGAAGCGCAGCAAGGTGTCGCCCGCGAACAGGCCGGAGCGCGGCACGGTGATGTCCCAGAACAGGTTCTCGTACACCCAGGCCTTGTCGATGCGCATCGCGAGCTGCTCGATCTCCTCGGGCTCGTAGCCGGCGGCGTAGCAGCCCGCGATCAAAGAGCCCATCGAGGTGCCGGCGATCATATCCACCGGGATGCCCTCGCGCTTCAAGACCTTGAGCACGCCGATCGTCGAGTGGCCGAGCGCCGCGCCGGTGCCGAGCGCGAGGCCGACCTGGACGCCGCCGAGGCGCCGGGCCAGGCGGCCGAGGGCCTTGGCGGCCTTGGGCTCGACGGCGAAGGCGGACTCGGAGCGGCCGTCGCGCTCGTAGGCCTCGACGGCGGCCTCGCTCCAGGGCACGACGACGCGCTCGGCGCCGATGAGCAGCGGGGCGTCCTCGGGCTCGAGGTCGCCGATCCACACGCGCAGGATGCGGCGCGCCTCCTCGGCCAGCGGCGGCACCTCGACCTCCATGTGGCGGTACTGCGGGCGCATCACGTCGCAGCCGGCCATCAGGATGAGGTCGGCCTCGGTCAGGGCCGCGCGCTCGACGTCGCCGCGCGGCCCGCCCAGGCACAGCAGGGCGAGCTCGTGGCTGTCGCGCACCGCGTTGAGGAAAAGGTAGAGCTGGCTGAACAGCCGGCCGCCGAGCGTCGCGGGCGACACGGAGAGGATGCGCACGCCCGACGGGTGCTCCTGCGCGAGCGCGGCGAGAGCCGAGGGGTCGCGCAGGTTGGCCGCGCGCAGCGCGGTCTCGGCCGCGGGCGCGGGCTTGAGGCCCGCGGCGCGGGCGATGTCGCCGGGCTCGGGGGCCAGGTCCACGACGAGCACCTTCTTGCGCGTCTGGGCGGCCAGCTCCGCGCCGAGGCGCCAGGCGATCAGCGCGCGGTCGCGGCGCGGCAGCGCGCAGTCGAACGCGACGAGGCGGGCCTGCTCCGAGGACGGCTTCGAGGCCTGGCCGCCCTCGATGAGGCGGCTGGCGAGCGTGCGCGAGAGGTGCAGCAGGATCGGCGGGTGCGCGCGCAGGCACTCCTCGAAGTCCTTGCGCGGAAGCTTGAGCAGCTCGCTCGTCGCGTCGACGCGCACGGTCGCCGAGCGCGGGCCGCCGGTGAGCATGCCGGTCTCGCCGATGACGTCGCCGCGTCCGAGGTAGGCGACGAGGGTCTCCCGGCCCTCGACGGAGCGGTAGCGGCGCGCGTGGCCGGAGACGATCAAGTACAGCGCGTCGGACTCGTCGCCCTGCTTGAAGATCGTCGCGCCCTTGGGCAAGGACAGCAGCTGCAGGCGGGCGGCGAGCTTGCTCAGGTCCTCGACGGACAGGCCCGCGAACAGCGGGGTCCGCTTCAAGAACGAATCCCAGGTTTGAATCTCTTCGGGCTTCATCGGTCGACCGCGCAAGCCAGGAGACCGACGACGGTCTTGGAGTCGCGGATCTTGCCGCGGCGGACCAGCTCGACGGCCTTCTTGAACGGCATGTGCACGACCTCGAGAAACTCGTCGTCGTCGGTGTTGACCTTGCCGGCCTTGAGGCCGGTGGCGACGAAGAGGTGCAGGACCTCGTCGGCGAAGGCGGGCGTCGGCCAGTAGCGGATCAAGGGCGTGAACTTGGCGGCGGTGTAGCCGGTCTCCTCGGCGAGCTCGCGCTTGATGCAGGCGAGGATGGACTCCCGCGGGTCGATCTTGCCGGCGGGCAGCTCGAGGGTCACCTCGCCGACGGGGTGGCGGTACTGGCGGACGAGAACGACGGTGTCCTTGTCGAGGAAGGGCACGACGCCGACGGCGCCGGGATGGGAGATGTACTCCCGCGTGGCGAGCTTCCCGTTCGGGAGCTTGACCGTGTCCACGTCGAAGTTGACCGCCCGGCCGCGCCAGACGGTCTTCTTGCTGACGAAGGTCTCGACCAGGTGCGTGTCGCGCTTATTCATCGCGGCGCCATTGTAGCAAAGGGCCGCCGTCGACGGCATTTGGTATGATGTACTCTCGCGCGCGCCTCCATGTCAAAGCCCGAGTTCGTCCACCTCCACAACCACTCCGAATACTCCCTGATGGACGGGGTCATCCGGCTGTCGGACAAGGACGGCAAGCCCTCGCAGGCGCTCAAGGACCTCGCCAACTCCGGGGCCAAGGGCTTCGCGGTCACCGACCACGGGAACATGTACGGCGCCGTCGAGTTCTACTCGAACGCGAAGGCCGTCGGGCTCAAGGCGATCATCGGCTGCGAGATGTACATCTCCAAGGGCACGCGCTTCGACCGCGGCCACTCGCAGAAGGAGAACTGCCACCTGACCGTCCTCGCCAAGAACTTCGAGGGCTATCAGAACCTGATGGAGCTGTGCTCGATCGCGTTCACCGAGGGCTACTATTACGATCCGAGGATCGACAAGGAGCTGCTCGCCAAGCACTCCAAGGGCCTCGTCGTGCTGTCGGGCTGCTTGAAGTCCGAGCTCAACCAGTCGATCCTGTCCGGCGACCTGACCCAATCCGAGAAGCTGGTGACGTGGTTCCGCGATAATCTCGAACAAGATTCTTATTACCTCGAGATCATGGATCACGGCATCGAGAAGCAGAGGCAGGTCACCGCGGCCCTGCTCGAGCTCAACAAGCGCACCGGCATCCCCCTCGTCGCGACGAACGACTGCCACTACTGGAAGCCCGACGACCACGAGGCCCACGACGCGCGCGTGTGCATCGCCACCGGCCGCAAGATGGCCGACACCGAGCGGTTGAAATTCGACTCGCACGATTTCTACATCAAGTCCCCCGACGAGATGCACAAGCTGTTCGGCGGCTTCGCGCCCGAATCGCTGAGCAACACGCTCAAGATCGCCGAGATGTGCAACGTCAAGATCCCCATGGACCAGATGCTCCTGCCCGAGTTCAAGGTCCCCCCGGGGTTCGATCAGGACTCCTATCTCGAGCATCTCTGCCTCGAGGGCCTCAAAGAGCGCTTCCCCGCGGGCTGCCGCGCGGAATACGCCGAGCGCCTGACCTACGAGCTCGGCGTCATCAAGCGCATGGGCTTCTCCGGCTACTTCCTGATCGTCTGGGACTTCATCAAGCACGCCCGCTCGATCGGCGTGCCCGTCGGACCCGGCCGCGGCTCCGGCGCCGGCGCGATCGTCGCCTACGCGCTGCGCATCACGAACGCCGACCCCCTCGAGCACCGGCTCCTGTTCGAACGCTTCCTGAACCCGGACCGCAAGTCGATGCCCGACCTCGACATCGACTTCGCCGACACCGGCCGCGACCGCGTCATCGCCTACGTGCGCGAGAAGTACGGCAAGGAGTGCGTGGCGCAGATCATCACCTTCGGCTCCCTGGGCGCCAAGCTCGTCATCCGCGACGTGGGCCGCGTGCTCGACATGCCGCTGACGCGCATCGATGAGATCGCCAAGAAGATCCCCGTCGGCCCCAACGTGCACCTGCACGAGGCGATGCAGGGCCCCGAGCTGCTCGAGCTCGCCAAGGATCCGCAGGTCAAGCGCCTGCTCGACCTCTCGCTCAAGCTCGAGGGCCTCAAGCGCCACACCGGCGTGCACGCGGCGGGCACGCTCATCACCAAGGAGCACGTGGTCAAGTACACGCCGCTGGCGAAGGGCGCCAAGTCCGACGTGGTGACGACGCAGTACGACGGCGACGTCTGCCCGAAGCTCGGCCTGCTCAAGGTCGACTTCCTCGGCCTGCGCACGCTCTCCATCATCGACGACGCGGTCAAGTTCGTCAAGAAGCGCCATGACCCGAAGTTCGACATCGACGCGGTCCCGATGGACGACCCGAAGACGTACGAGATGCTGCGCACGGCCAAATCCCTGGCCGTGTTCCAGCTCGACAGCCAGGGGATACGAGACCTCCTGTTCCGCATCAAGCCCACGGTCTTCGACGACATCGTCTCCCTGATCGCCCTGTTCCGCCCCGGCCCCATGCAGTCCGGCATGCTCGACATGTTCGTCGAGCGCAAGCACGGCCGCGAGGAGGTCGTCTACGACGTGCCCCTGCTCGAGACCATCCTGAAGGACACCTACGGCTGCATGGTCTTCCAGGAGCAGGTCATGGAGATCTCCAAGAAGCTCGCGGGCTTCACGCCCGGCGAGGCCGACGGCCTGCGCAAGGCCATGGGCAAGAAGATCCACGAGGACCTGGAGAAGATGCGCAGCAAGTTCGTCGCCGGCTGCGGCGTCAACAAGATCAAGGACAAGGTCGCCAACAAGATCTACGACCAGATGGTGAAGTTCGGCGGCTACGGCTTCAACAAGTCCCACTCGGTCGCCTACGGCCTCGTCGCCTACCAGACCGCGTACCTCAAGGCCAACTACCCGATCGAGTTCATGACCGCGGTGCTGACCAGCGAGATCGGGCACTCGTCGATCGGCGCCGAGGATAAGGAGAACAAGCTCGTCACGTATCTTGAAGAAGCCCGGCGCATGGGCATGAAGATATTGCCTCCCGACGTCAACGAATCGAGGACTCAGTTCGACATCCAGGACGACAACATCCGCTTCGGGCTGCTCGCGATCAAGAACGTCGGGTCCGGCGCCGCCGAGTCCATCGTCGCCGCGGCCGCGGAACGGAAGTTCACCTCGCTCGATGATTTCTGCTCGCGCGTCGACCTGCATGCGATCAACAAGAAAGCGGTCGAGTCCTTGATCAAAGCCGGCGCGCTCGACAGCCTGCGCCCCCACGAGCCGTCGCCCGCCGCGCGAGCACGACTATTGCTGTCCGTCGACGAGTCCGTCGGCCGCCAGCAGAAGATGAAGGCCGACCTCGACAAGGGCCAAGGCCTCCTCTTCGGGACGGCGCCCGCGCCGGCGCCGAAGGAGCTCTCCGACGCCGACGCCGCGGTCAAGCCGCTGTCGGAGCACGACACCTTGACCTACGAGCGCGAGGTCCTGGGCTTCTACTTCTCCGGCCACCCGCTGATGTCGGTCAAGGCCCAGCTCAAGGCCACCGCGACCCACGAGATCAGCCAGCTGACGCCCGCCATCACCGCTCCCGTGCGCCTGGCCGGCATGATCAGCAAGATGCGGAAGATGATCTCGAAGAAGACCGGGGAGCCGTGGGTCATCATCACCCTCGAGGACCTGACCGGGGAGATCACCTTGCTGTGCTTCCCGAAGACCTACGCCTCCGGCGTCAACAACCTGGCCAAGATCGGCGGCTTCGTCGCCGCGACCGGGCGCCTGTCCTTCAAGAGCGAGGACGCCGGCGCCGGCACCCCCGAGGTCATCGTCGACGACATGACCCCCCTCGACTCGTCGGCGACCAAGTTCGCCAAGCGCCTGCGCCTGAAATGCGACGCGACCGTCGGCACCGAGAAGCTCGAGGCCCTGCGCGACGTCCTCGAGCGCTTCGAAGGCCCCTGCCCGGTCGCCCTGGAGCAGGAGACCCCGGAGGGCATCGCGATGCTCGACGTCGACCAGCGCGTCAACCTCAACCAGGCCCTGTTCGAGGCCGTCGAGGCCATCCTCGGCCCCCGCTGCTGGAACATCGACGCCTCCGGCGCCCCCGCCGTCATCGCCCCCCGCAAATGGGGCGGCAAGCCCTCCTGAAGGGTGCCAGGCCTCCCATTATCCCATTACTTTCAAATGGGCCGCTGTTTGCGGAAGTAATGGGATAATGGGAGGCCTGGCACCTTTCTTCTCTCCTGACCGGCCGTTAAACGTCTTGTGACAACCGGGGAAAATGGTTAGAATTCTCGGGCCGTTTATATAAGGAGAGGGAATGGCCGACACGAAGAAGCGCATCCTCGTCGCCGACGATGATCCGGATCTGCTCGACCTGCTCATGATGGACCTGGCCTATCAGGGTTACGAGGTCCTCTCGGCCGCGAACGGCAAGGACGCCCTCCAGACCGCCCTCAAGGAGCAGCTCGACCTCGTGCTCCTCGACGTGATGATGCCCTACATCGACGGCTACCACGTCGCCTACGAACTGACCAACAAGCTCGGCGCCAAGGCCCCGCGCATCATGATCATGACCAGCCGCGACACGGTCAAAGAGAAGGGCATCGCCCTGATGAGCGGCGCCACCGAAGTCCTCCAGAAGCCGTTCGAGATGGCCAAACTCCACGAGCGCATCGCCGCGGTCCTGGAAAAACCCGCTTGATCCATAAGGATTTATCGATGAAACTCGCGTTCTTCCTGCCCGCCGCGCTCCTCCTCTGCGCCCCCGTCCTGCGCGCCGAAGACGCCGCCTCCTCCGCGGTGAAGATCAAGCCCAAGGCGTCCGCCTCGCGCGCCGTCCGCTCCGCCCGCGACGGAGGCGCCACGCCCGACACCGACGTCATCGACGCCCCGACGACCGCGGTGCTCGACAACTACGGCTATTCCGCCCGCTCGCGCTTCTACTCGCGCGGCGGCCTGCTGCAGTACCTCTCCTTCGGCGTGTACCCGGGCATCAACCTCGGCGCCTCCGCCGCGATCGACGGCCTGATCGGCGACGAGCGCAACGTGCGCATGCGCGCCCCGACGGCCCAGGTCAAGTACCGCTTCTACGAGGGCGACAGCCAGCTGCCGTCCTTCGCGGTCGGCTTCGACGGGCAGGGCTACAACTACAACACCGGCATCCGCCGCTTCAACCAGCGCCAGCGCGGCTTCTACGTCGTGGCGACGAAGGAGCTCGGCGTGCCGGGCCTCGAGCTGCACCCGTCGTTCAACGTCTCCGACTTCGACTCGAACAGCATCTTCGGCTCCATCCCGCTGACGATCAACATCCGGGACAAGGCCGCGATCCTGCTCGAGTGGGACAACATCGCCAACTGGAGCGACTCGCGCTTCAACGCCGGCCTGCGCGCCTACCTGACCCCCAATTTCAACGTGGACTTCGCCGTGCGCGCGGTCGGCGCGGGCGGCCTGTACAGCGACGGCGCGCGCCGCGGGCCGGAGCGCGTCGTGCAGCTCAAGTATTCCAACAGCTTCTGACCTTCTGACGACGGAGACCCTCATGGCTAAGAAAATCGCGATCCTCACCGGCGGCGGAGACTGCCCGGGGCTCAATCCCGCGATCCGCGGCGTCGTGCTCAAGGCGCACAAGCTCGGCTACGAGTGCCTCGGCGTCCAGGAGGGCTGGAAGGGCATGATCAACGGCACGGCCGTGCCGATCGGCCCCGACGACGTCCGCGAGATGGTGGGCCGCGGCGGCACGATGCTCGGCACCTCGCGGACGAACCCTTACAAGAAAGAGGGCGGCGTCCAGGGCGTCCTCGCCAGCTTCAAGAAGCTCGACCTCCACGCGCTCGTCGCCCTCGGCGGCGAGGACACGCTCGGCGTGGCCAACAAGCTCTACAAGGAGCACAAGCTCAACGTCATCGGCGTCCCGAAGACGATGGACAACGACCTCGACGCGACCGACTACACCTTCGGCTTCGACACCGCGGCGACGCTGGCGATGGAGGCCGTCGAGCGCCTGCGCGACACGGGCCGCTCCCACCGCCGCATCATGGTCCTCGAGGTCATGGGCCGCCACGCCGGCTGGGTCGCGCTGTACACCGCGATCGGCGGCGGCGCCGACTACCTGTGCCTGCCCGAGCGCCCCGTCGACATCAAGGACCTGTGCGCCAAGGTGAAGGCCGCCCACGCCGCCCGCCAGGTCGCGATCGTCGTCGCCTCCGAGGCCGTCGACATCCCCGGCGAGAAGAAGGAGGAGCAGCTCGACGAGTTCGGGCACATGATCCTCAAGGACCGCGGCGTCGCCGAGCGCCTGGCCAAGATCATCGAGACCGAGACAAAGATCGAGACGCGCACCGCCGTCATCGGCCACATGCAGCGCGGCGGGCCGCCCACGATGTTCGACCGCATCCTCGGCACGCGCGTCGGCGTCAAGGCCGCGGACCTCGTCCATGAAGGGAAGTTCGGCAACATGGTGGCGCTCAAGGGCGACGCCGTGATCGCCGTCAGCCTCGAAGCCGCGACCGCCAAGCTCAAGACCGTGACGCCCGAGTGGCTCAAATTCTCGGACGACCTGCTCTGACCGCAACGGAGAACTATGCCGCAGGAAGACCAGCGGTTCCAGCGTAAGACCGTCCTCGTCAAGCGCGCGCTGCAGCTCAAGTACATCGGCATGGTGTTCCTGAGCGTGCTCGTCGCGTCGATGATCGTCGGCGGCGACGTGTACTATTCCCTGATGAGGGTCATGCTGACCGAGTGCCCGTCGGTCACGGACCGGGTGGTGCAGTTCAACACGGTCCTGCTCGTGAAGATAGCGCTGTATCTCGGCTTGATGCTGCTGATCTCGCTGTACGTCTCGCACCGGTTCGCGGGACCCATCTATCGCTTCGAGAAGTCCTGCCAGTCCTTGAGCTCCGGCGACCTGACGCACCGCGTCTCCCTGCGCACCGGCGACGAGCTGATGGAACTCCAGGAGGAGTTCAACGACATGGCCGCCGCGCTCCAGGCCCTGCTTCAGAAGGACCGCAACCTCGTCCAGCGCCTGTCCGAGCGGATCGAGGACATCGCCAAGCGCCTGCCCGAGGGCGCCGGCGGCGCCCGCGACGACCTCAAGGCGTTCAAGCTCGAGCTCGACCATCTGACCAAGTCTTTCAAGATCTGACCGCTCCGACCGTCCCCCATGCTCAACCGACTTCTCGCCGCCACGCTGTGCCTCGCTCTCGCCGGGACGACGTCTCCGGCGCGGGCCTTGGACGCGGCGCGCCCCGCGCCGGTCGAGCGCGTGTACTCCCTCGACGAGACCCTGCGCCTCATGCGCAACGACCCCAAGCTCCAGAGCGCGGAGCAGGACGTCATCATCGCCGAGGCGCGCGTCACCGAGGCGCGCCTGCGCTTCCTCCCCGACATCGGACTGCAGGCGAGCGCCACCAAGTTCGACGCGCGCTACCCGTTCGCGCTGTCCCCCGAGTTCCGCAGCCTGCTGCTGTTCCCGGGCGCTGCGAGCGAGAACATCTACTCCGGCCGCGCCTACTTCAACATGCCCCTCTATGAGGGCCGGCGCACGCTGAACACCCTGCGCCTCGCCCAGGCCTCCCAGAAGCAGGCCCTGTCCGACCGCGACTCGGTACGCCTCGACGTGAACCTGCGCGCGAAGGAGGCCTTCTACCGCCTCCTGCTCGCGCAGGAGCGCGAGAGCGCCTTCACCCGGCATCTCGACAGCGTCGAGGCGGCCGCCGCCGCGGGCGAGTTGGGGCCGTGGGAGCGCGTCGAGGCCGAGGCCTCCCTCGGCGTCGCCCGCGCGCGCGCCTCCGAGGCCAAGCACGCGCTCGACCAGGCGCGCCTGCAGTTCCTCAACACCTTGAGTCTCGAGCTCGACACCCCTTTCCGCGTGCGGGGCGAGCTGGCGACGCGCCCCGTCAAGGCCGAGGTGGAGAAGGCCGTGATCTGGGCGATGGAGCTGCGCCCCGAGCTCCAGTCGCAGACCTACCGCGTGCAGATGGACGCCATCGGCGTGAACCTCGCGATCGGCCGCCGCAACCCGACCGTCTTCCTCGCCGGCGACTACGAGCTGACCGCCCAGCGCTTCCCCCTCAAGAACAACAACTGGGACGTGACCCTCGGCATCAAGATCCCCTTCGCCTACGACTTCTGGAGCCAGATCAAGCAGAAGCGCGCCGAGCAGCGCCAGGGCGAGCTGACCCGCGCCGAGCTCCAGGACCGCGTGCGCCTCGAGGTCCGCCAGGCCGCCGAGACCCTGGCCTGGTGGCAGTCCGAGTGGCCCCGCCGCGAGAGCCAGTGGAAGCGCGTCCAGGCCCTGTACGACGACGCGGCCGGACGCGCGGGCGCGACGCTCTCGCGCCTTCGCGCCCGCGACGGCGTCCTCGAGCTCCGGCTCGCTCATCTCTCCGCCGTCACGGAGCACATCCTGGCCCGCGCGCGCTTCGAGCGCGCCGTCGGCCGGGAGCTCCCTCAATGAGCCGCCGCGCGGCCGCGGCCTTTCTCGCGGTCCTTCTCGCGGTCCCGGCCGCGGCGAGCCCGGACCTGAGCGCCGACGCCCTGCTGCGCGACCATCTGTGGCGCGAGGTACGCCAGGCCCCGGCCGGCCGCCGTCCGAAGGTGGGCCTCGTGCTGTCCGCCGGCTCCCTGCGCGGCATCGCCCACGTCGGCGTCATCCAGGCGCTCGAGGACGCGGGCTTCCCGATCGACGTGGTCGCGGGGACCTCGATGGGCGCGGTCGTGGGCGCGATGTACGCGTCGGGCAAGTCGCCGAAGCAGCTCCACGATTTCGCCTCCACGATCAAAGTCGGCAGCGGCAACGACCTGTCGTCGGCGCGCCTGATCTCCCTGCTGCTCTTCGACAAGCTCCTCTCCTCCGAGAACACCGAGCTCATGCTGCGCAAGCAGATCGGCGGAGCGCGCTTCGACCAGACGCTGAAGCCTTTCGCCTGCGTGTCGATGGACGTCTACACCGGCGAGGCCATCATCTTCCGCGACGGCGACGTGGCCAAGGCGGTGCGCGCGAGCATGAACCTGCCCGGCATCTTCCGCCCCCTCGAGTACCGGCACCGCTTCCTCGTCGACGGCGGCGTCGTGGACTACATCCCCGTCGACGCGGCGCGGCTTCTCGGCGCCGAGTGGACGATCGCGAGCGTCACCGAGACGGACTACACGACGTCGCGGCCGGAGAACGTGCTCGAGTCCCTGCTTCAGGTCATCGACATCCGCGGCTCCTACCTCTCCCGCGAGCAGCGCAAGCAGGCGGACTTCCTCGTCGAGCCGCCCGTCGGAGACATCGGGATGTTCGAGGACCACCGCATCGTCGAGGCCATCGACAAGGGCGCCGTCACCGCGGCGTCCCGCCTCGAGGCCGCGAAGGAAAGCCTGATCCTCGCGTCGCTCTCCCGGCTGACGGCCGGCTGGGGCGTCAAGGCGGCCAAGACCGAATGAGAAGGCTCGCCCTCCCGCTGACGCTGCTCCTCCTCGCCGGCCCGGCCCGGGCCTGGCGCCTGTGGGGCGAGCCCTCGGACAAGAAGATCCGCCCGGTCCAGGCTCTCTCCGACGAGCGAAAGCCCGCCGAGGTCCTCGCGGCCCTGACCCCCGACTTCGTGCAGACCCTGCGCGGCACCGACCTGCGCCAGGCGTACGTCCTGAAAGGCGACAGCCTCGACGTTCTCGGCCGCGTCGACGAGGCGCTGGGCGTCTACCAGCTCGGCGTGAAGCTGTTCCCCAAGAACGTGGACCTGCTCACGCGCCAGGGCGACCTGCTCCACCGCACCGGCCTCGACGAGCAGGCCCGGGCCCTGTACGTGAAGGCGATCGCCTACGAGCCCAAGCACTTCGGCGCCCACCTGGGACTGGCGGAGATCGACCGGCGCTCCGGCTTCCTCGACCGCTCCGCCACGCATTACGAGACCGCCCTCGAGACGCTCGACGGCCGCGCCGACGTGTGGCGCGCCTACGCCGAGACCTTGCTGGCGCAGCGCGACTGGACGACCGGGGACCTCGCCATCGCGCGCGCCATCCAGCTCGACCCGAACAACGCCGAGGGCCGCGTCCTGACCGCCTTCGCCCGCCGCGCCCAGGACGATCTGGCGGGAGCGATCGCCGCGCTCGACGACGCCTTGGCGCTGGGCGCCGGCGACGGCGCGCGCCGGGCCAAGGCCCTGTGGCTCGTCGAGGCGGGACGCCCCGCGGAAGCCCTCGTCCAAGCCGACGCCCTGCTCAAGGACGTCCCCGGCGACGGGGCCGCGCTGTGGGCCCGTGCCCGCGCCCAGCTCCTGCTCGGACGCGGCGGCGAGGCGCTGCGCGGCCTGGCCCCTTTGGCCGCCCCCGCGCGCGCCGATTTCGCGGCCCGCGCGGCCCGCGGCCTGCGCGACGCCCTCGCCGCGCCGGCGGAGACGCGATGAGGGTCCCTTTCTGGAAGCTCACGGGCGCCGGCAACGACTTCGTCCTGCTCGCCGGGCTGCCGCGGGGCCGCTCCGGCCCCGGCCTGGCGCGGACCTTGTGCGACCGGCGCTTCGGCGTCGGAGCGGACGGCCTGATCGTGATGACGCGGCGGGGCGGGAAGGTCCGGCTCGACTACTGGAACGCCGACGGCTCCGCGGCCTTCTGCGGGAACGGCTCGCGCTGCGCGGCCGTGTGGGCCGCGTCGATGGGGTGGCTCAAGACCGCCGAGTTCACGCTGGACTCCAACCGCGGGCCGCTGACGGCGAGGCTGACGGGCAAGGGGCGGGCGGAGGTCGTGATGCCGGCCCCGAAGAACCTCCGCCTCGGCCTCAACGTCAAAACGGAAGGTCACTCGCTCCAGGCCCATTACGTCGATACGGGGGTCCCTCACGCGGTCGTCTTCGTCCCCGACATAGACAAAGTCGAGGTCGCGAAGATCGGGCGGGCCCTCCGTTTCCACAAGGCGTTCGGCCGTGCGGGGGCGAATGTCGATTTTGTGGAGATAAGAAAAAATATTCTATTCGTTCGTACTTACGAACGAGGCGTCGAGGCCGAAACGCTCGCCTGCGGAACCGGGGTCGTCGCATCGGCGTTTGTTTCCCGCGTCCTCGGCTTCGACCGTTCCCCCGTTCGCGTCGTGGTCCGTGGGGGAGACGCCCTATCCGTTTCCTTCGATAACGGCCCCCGCCTGGAAGGCCCGGGCAAGATCGTTTTCTCGGGAGAGGTCACGATATGAAGCTTGAGGGATCATATGTCGCGCTGGTCACCCCGTTCGATTCCCAAGGGCGTCTGGACGAGGACGCTTACCGACACCTGATCCGCCGCCAGCTCAAGGGCGGAACGCGCGGCCTCGTGCCCTGCGGGTCCACGGGCGAGGCGGCGACCTTGATGCACGAGGAGTACCGCCGCGCCATCGAGATCGCCTGCGACGAGTCCCGAGGCGAGGTGCCGGTCATCGCCGGCGTCGGCACGAACGCGACCTGGAAGGCCGTCGAGTCCGCGCGCGAGGCCGAGAGCCTGGGCGCCGACGCCCTGCTCGTGCTCGCCCCCTACTACAACAAGCCGACCCAGGAGGGCATCTACCAGCACTTCCGCGCCGTCGCGCGCGAGTCGCGCCTGCCCATCGTCGTGTACAACATCCCCGGCCGCACGGGCGTGAACATCCTGCCCAAGACGCTGGCGCGCATGGCCAAGGACCTGCCCACGATCGTGGCGGTCAAGGAAGCGGCGGGCTCCCTCGACCAGGTTTCCGAAATACTGACTCTCACCAAGCCCGGCTTCACCGTGCTCTCCGGCGACGACTCGCTGACGCTGCCTATGATGTCCATAGGCGCGCGCGGCGTCGTTTCGGTCGTCGCCAACGTCGCGCCCAAGGAAACGCAGGCCCTGTGCGCGGCCGCCCTCAAGGGCGACCGCAAGCGCGCCGCCTCCATCCACCTCAAGCTCTTCCCCCTGATCAAGTCCCTGTTCGTCGAGACCAACCCGATCCCCGTGAAGGCCGCGCTGGCGATGATGGGCCTCTGCCGCCCCGAGCCGCGCCTGCCGCTCACCGTTCTGACCGCTGAAAATCGACCCGCGCTGAGAAAGGCGCTCAAGGAGTTCAACCTCATATGACCACCGCCGACGCCGCCGCCTTCCCCGTCCCCGCCGCCAAGACCGCGTCGTTCCCGCCTCAGATCAAATACATCGTCGGCAACGAGCTGTGCGAGCGCTTCAGCTACTACGGGATGCGCGCCATCCTCACCGTGTTCATGGTCTCGCATCTCGCGATGCCCAAGAACGAGGCGACGGCGGTCTACCACTACTTCGTCTCGGCCTGTTACTTCACGCCGCTGCTCGGCGCGTGGCTCTCCGACCGCTACTGGGGGAAGTACCGGACGATCATGACGCTCTCCATCGTGTACTGCCTGGGCCACCTGGTGCTCGCGCTGTTCGAGACGAAGACCGGGATCTACTTCGGCCTGGGCCTGATCGCGCTCGGCTCCGGCGGCATCAAGCCGTGTGTTTCAGCCCACGTAGGCGACCAGTTCACCGACAAGAACAAGGAGCTCGTCCCGAAGATCTTCGACGTCTTTTATTTCGCGATCAACTTCGGCTCGTTCTTCTCGACTTTGCTGACGCCCTGGGTGCTCGTCAAGTACGGCCCCTCCTGGGCGTTCGGCATCCCCGGCATCCTGATGGCGGTCGCGACCGTCGTGTTCTGGGCGGGGCGCAAGCAGTTCGTCAACGTCCCCCCGACGGGCAAGACCGGCAAGGCCGGCTTCGTTCCGATCGCGTGGGCCGCGCTGTCCGGCAAGCGCAAGGAGGGCGGCGACTTCCTCAGCGCCGCCGAGGGCCGCTACGCCCCCGACGAGGTCGAGGGCGCGCGCGCGGCGATGGGCATCTTCAAGGTGTTCGCGACGGTCTCCGTGTTCTGGGCGCTGTTCGACCAGCACGGCTCGTCGTGGGTGCTCCAGGCCCAGCAGATGAACCTGGACTTCCTCGGGATCAAGTTCGAGGCCGCGCAGATCTCGGCCCTGAACCCGATCATGGTCATGGTGCTGATCCCGATCTTCTCGAAGGGCGTCTACCCTTCGATCGAGAGGGCCTTCGGATGGACGATGACGCCCCTGCGGCGCATGTCGGGCGGCATGGTCATCGCGGCGAGCTCGTTCGCCGCGGCGGCCATGATCCAGTCGGCGATCGACGCGGGCGGGGTGCCCTCCATCGGCTGGCAGTTCATCCCGTACCTCCTGATCACGGTCGCCGAGATCATGGTCTCGATCACCGGCCTCGAGTTCGCCTATACGCAGGCGCCGCGCGCGATGAAGAGCACTATCATGAGCTTCTGGCTCCTGACCGTGTTCGCCGGCAACATGCTGACCGCCTACGTCTCGGAGATCAACAAGTTCCAGGGCGCGGCGTTCTTCTGGTTCTTCGCGGTCCTGATGCTCGGCTTCTCGGGCGTCTTCATCTGGAGCGCGTCGCGCTACAAGGTCCGGGAATACCTCGAGGACGGCTCGGCTCCCGTCGGCCACTAGATGCCCGAGATCCGGAAGGCGTCGACCATAGAGGGCTCCGTGATGAGCCGCTTCTACGGCGACGCCTTCCCGGAGCGGGCCGCCCTCCTCTCCGAGCATTGGCGCTGGCTGTACCGGCTCGGGCGCTTCCCGGGCATCGAGCCTCTCGTCCTCGTCGACGAGGAGCGCGTCGTCGGCCACGCCGGCGTCATCCCGCTCACCATCTCGCGCCTGGGACGCGAGGCCGCCGCGATGTGGTTCGTCGACTTCTCCCTCCTGCCGGCATACCAGGGCCAAGGCCACGGCAAGGCGCTGACCGAGGCCTGGATGGCGATGTGCCCCGACCGGGTGACCTTCTGCAACGAGCGCTCGATCCAGGTCTTCCGCAAGTTCGGCTGGAAGGAGCGCTCCGACGCGTGCGTCCTGACCCAGCCGCTCGAGCTCTCCGTGCCGCTGGGGCGCTTCGGCGCCCTCGGCAGCGCGGCGGGCCGGCTCCTCAACCCCGCCTGGCTCGCCTGGCTGCGCGCGCGCTCCTCCGGCGCGCCCGCGCTCGAGACGAAGCCGCTGCCGCTCGACGCGGGCGGCCTCGCGGAGCGGCTCGACGATCCCTCCGCCCCCGGCGCGCGCATCGTGCGCGACGCGGAGTGGTTCAAGTGGCGCCTGCTCGAGAATCCCCGGCGCGACGAGCACGTCCTCGCCTCGGCGGGCGGCGTCGACGCCGTGTTCCGCCTCTTCACCAGCCGCGGCCGGCGCCGCGCGCACCTGCTCCACGTCGGCCCCGGGCCCGCGCCCGCCCGCGCCGCCATGACCGCGGCCTTCGCGCGCTGGGCCCTCGACCAGAAGGCCGACGACGCCTGGGCCGCGACGAGCGACCCCGACCTGCTCGCCGCCTGCGCCCCCTTCTTCAAGCGCCGCCGCCCCCTTCGCTTCGCCTGGCACAGCGACGACGCCGCGGTCTCCGCCGCGTTGGCCGGGCCCCTGCCCACGCAGGGCATCGACAGCGACCACGACCTCATGTTCCCATGAAAACGGCCGCGCTCTCGGCCGCCTTGACGCTCGGCCTCGACCGACCCCTCCGTTGGCTCCGGCGCAAGAGCGCCGTGGTCCTGATGTATCACGGGTTCACCGACCGTCCCTCGGACGGGATCGTCAACTATCAGGGAAACCGCCTCCAGCAGGAGACCTTCCGCCGTCAGCTCTCCTTTCTCAAGGACAACTGCAGCCTAGTGACCTTGCGCCAGGTCGCGGTCTCCTTGTCCGGAGGGCCCGCCCTTCCCGACTACGCGGTCGCCCTGACCATCGACGACGGCTACGAGTCGGTCTACACATTGGGCTTCCCCGTCCTGCGCGCGGCCGGCGTCCCTTCGACCTTGTTCCTCGCCACCGAGTTCGTCGACGAGCGCGTCCCGCTGTGGCCCGACCGCCTCGAGCACGCCTTCGCGGGCGCCCCCGGAGACGCCGCCGCGCGCCGCGAGCGCCTCAAGGCCCTTCAGCGCCGAGCCAAGGACCTGCTGCCCGACGCACGCGAGGCCTTGATCGCCCCGGTCGAGGCCGAGCTCGGCCGCAAGCTGGTCCTCGACGCCTCGGCCCCGGAGAACTACCGCCCCGTGACCTGGGCGCAGGCCAAGGAGATGGCGGATTCCGGCCTGATGGAGATCGGCAGCCACACCCACACGCACACCATCGTCACGCTCCACGGCGAGGAGGCGGCGCGCGCCGAGTTGGAGCGGTCCAAGGCCCTCGTGGAGAAGAACGTCCAGCGCCCCTGCGACCTGTTCTGCTATCCCAACGGCGACTTCGACGACTTCAGCGCGGCCTCGTCGCTCCTGCTCAAGGAGACCGGCTACCTCTGCGGCCTCACCACCGTCGCCGGCTTCACGACCCCAAGCTCCGACCCCTACGCCATCCGCCGTTTCGGCACCGACGACCGCGACTCCTTCGAGAAGTTCCGCATGACCTTCAGCCTCGGCCGCAACCTCCTCCAAGCCGCCCGCCGCCGCCTCTCCTGACCCGCCCTTGCGGTGTCAGGCTCGCAAATTCGTTGAATTCTCTTTCCGACCATCGGGCCTTCCGGCCGGGATTTAGGGCCAATCGACCCTTACAGGAACGCGCCTTTCCCCTTCATACTGTACTCATGAAGTTCTGGCTCGTCCTCTTGCTGGCGGCACCCGCCTCCGCGGGCGTCGTCGAGGCTCCCGTCCGCGCCGCTCCCGCGGCTTTGGCCGGAGCCGCGTCTGCCGGCGCGGCGGCGGTGTCCTTCGACGGGGCGGGACCGCTCAAACCCTGGGTCGAGCTGCCCGGCACGCCGTTCGTGAAGCTGGGTTCGAGCCTCATCGACACGCGGGCCTTCGGCGCGACCGAGCTGCTGAAGGCCGTCAGCCAGACCGACGGCCGCCCCGTGATCGGCATCTTCGAGACGGGCTCGGCGCGCGTGCTCAACGCGTTCTCTCTCGGTTCCTGGGGGGTGCGCGGACACAGCGACGCCGTGCCCCCGGGACGCGATCGCGCCGAGCTCGGCGGTTATTCCTATCAGCTCCGGCCGGACGGAGGGTCGGTCTTCGCGGGCTCGGGTTCCGTCCCGGCCGCGGTCACTCCCGCCGTCCAGCGCGCCGTCCTTCGCCACCTCGGCGTCCGTCCCGCCCGCCTGTCCCCGGCGGAACGGATGCGCCGGCTGTGGCTGCGCGTCCTCGACTGGGCCGCCGCCTTCGGCAAATAAGGATGGAAAAGCTAGAATCAAGGGGTGAAGCCACGCCCCAAGGCCGTCTTCATCGACCGCGACGGCGTCCTCATCCGCGACGCGGACTATCTGGCCTCGACCGACGGCCTCTCCGTCTTCAAGGGCTCCCCCCGGGCGCTCAAGCTCCTGCGCGAGGCGGGCTTCAAGATCGTCATCGTCACCAACCAGTCCGGCGTGGCGCGCGGCTACTTCACTGAGGGGGCCGTGCGGAGGATCCACGCCGAGCTCCGCCGCCGCCTGGCCAAGGCCGGGGCGCGCTGGGACGCGATCTACTACTCGCCGCACGGCCCCGACAGCGGCCACTCGTGGCGCAAGCCCGGGACGGGCATGCTCCTGGCCGCCAAGAAACGGTTCGGGCTCGACCTGAAAGGCTCCGTCATGATCGGCGACAAGACCTCGGACATCGAGTGCGCCCGCCGGGCCGGCTGCGCCTCGGTCCTCGTCCTCACCGGCAACGGGGGCAAGGACAAGGCCTATAAGGTCAAGCCGACCGCGGTCCGCCGGGACATACTGTCCGCGGCCCGCTGGATCGTCGAAAAGAATTCAACGAATTTGCGAGCCTGACACCGTGTCCGGGTACAACGAGAAGATGATCGCCGCGAAGGCGAGGATGCTGGAGCGGTTCAGGAAGGACATGGCCGTCCGGGAGAAGAACCGGTCGACGAACCGGCTGCCGCCGGGGCAGGTCTGGAGCAAGGGGTTTCCCGTGCTCGACCTCGGGGTGCATCCGCCTTTCGACGAGGCGACCTGGAGCTTCAAGGTCTGGGGCGAGGTCGAGAACCCGCTGACCTTGAGTTGGAAGGAGTTCCGCGCGCTGCCCCGGACTAACACGGTCAGCGACTTCCACTGCGTCACCACGTGGTCGAAGATGGACGCCCGCTGGGGCGGCGTGCGGATGACCGACCTGCTCGCGCTCGTCCGCCCGAAACCCGAGGCCGCCTTCGTGATCCAGCACTGCGCCGAGGAGTACACCACCAACACCTCTTTGCTCGAGGCGTCCTCTCCCGACGCGATCCTCGCCGACGAGCTCGACGGCGCGCCGCTGCCGCTCGAGCACGGCGGGCCGATGCGCATGGTGATCCCGACCTTGTACGCGTGGAAGTCGGGGAAGTTCCTGCGCGGTCTCGAGTTCTCCGCCGTCGACAAGCCCGGCTTCTGGGAGACGCGCGGCTATCACAACCGCGCCGATCCGTGGCTTGAAGAGCGGCACGAAAGGTAGAATCAGGCGATGAAGGATATCCTTCGAAAGGCCAAGCTGGGGCTGACCGAGGCGGCGTTCGCCGCGGCCGCCGCCTTGTCCAAGAAGAACGAGGTGAACCCGATGCAAGCCGACAAGACCAAGGGCCGCGTCTACGAGTTCGAGATGAACACCATCGACGGCAAGCCGGCGAAGCTCTCGAAGTACAAGGGCCACCCGCTGCTCATCGTCAACACCGCGTCGCTGTGCGGCTTTACCCCTCAATACTCGGATCTCGAGGCGCTGTACGAGAAGTACAAGGGCAAGGGCCTGCGCATCGCCGCCTTTCCCGCCAACGAGTTCGGCGCCCAGGAGCCCGGCACCGACGCCGACATCAAGAGTTTCTGCCTGACCAAGTTCGCCCTCTCCTTCGACCTGTACTCGAAGATCTCCGTGAAGGGGCCGTCCATCCACCCGCTGTACAAGTACCTCACCACGGAAAGCGGCTTCAACGGCGACATCCCGTGGAACTTCTCCAAATTCCTCGTCGATAAGGACGGGGCGGTCGTCGCGCGCTTCGGCCCCGACGCCAACCCCGTCGGCAAGGAGATCACGGCCAAGATCGAGGCCCTCCTGGCGTGAGCGAGCCTCTTTTCTCCATCGTCCTGCCCACCTACAACCGGGCGCACATGCTGCCCGGGGCTCTGGCCACCGTGGTCGGCCAGACCTTCGGCGACTACGAGGTCCTGATCGTCGACGACGGGTCGGTCGACGAGACGCCGGAGATGATCAAGCAGTGGACGAAGGATCCGCGCTTCAAGTACACCCGCGTCCCCAAGAACATCGGCAACATGGCCTGCCGAAACATGGCGCTCGAGATGGCGACGGGGACGTGGATCACGAACATCGACTCCGATGACTTTTGGACTCTCGACCGGCTTCAGAAATTCGCCGACTTTTTTAAAGCTCGACCGAAGGCGGGGTTCGTCTTCTCCGACGGCTGGCTGCACCGGTACGACCGCCTGATCGGCACGGCTTTCCCTGCCGGGATGAAGATCGAAGAAGGAAAGGTCCCTGGCCACTACGCGGTCGGCGAGGAGTTCCTGCCCTACCTCACGACGAACCTGGCCATCCCGCGCGCGCTGTACAAGAAATACGGCCATTATCGCTCCGACATGATCATCCTCGACAACGAGCTCTACGCGCGCATGCTCGCCGACGGCGTCGAGGTGGGCGTGATCTACGAGCGCCTGGCCATACGCCGCATCCACGAGGGCCAGGTCACGCACAAGTGGCTCGAGGAGTACCCCGAGGGCATGGCCGCGCTCGTCGCCGGCGGCACCCCGTCCGACATACTCGAGGCCGAGAAGCGCAAGATCGTCCGCGAGATCGCCTCCTACCTGGTCAAGAACCTGCAGCCCGAGAAGGCCCGCGAGTTCATGCTCAAGGAGCTCGGCGACGAGGCCAAGACGATGCCCGTCTACCGGGCGACGATGGTCCCCGCGCCGCTGCTGTCGCTGGCGAAGGAGGCGCGCAAGGCCTGGCTGATGGCGCGCCACAACCGCGCGCTGGCGACCGCGGAGGAGCGCGCGGTGTACGCGCTGATCGACCCCCTGATCGACGCCGAGAACGCGCGCCTGCGCGCGAAGAAAGCCGCCTAAGCGAACAGGATCGGACTGTTTCCGGAAACAGTTCGAAACGCGCCGCTAGCTACTTCTTCGGGACGACGATCCAGCCCGTCGGGACCGGCTGGCCGGGGACGATCTTCGTCCCGGGCGCCACCTGGGCCTGCTTCAGCCGCCCCTCGGCCTGCGCGCGCCGGTAGGTGACCTCGAGGTTCTTCTTGGCCATGTCGAAGTTCGTGTCGTAGGACAGCGCGACGCGGTAGGCCTGCTCGGCCTCGGGGAAGCGGTTGTCCATGAACAGGGCGTTCGCCATGCTCGTGTAGGCCTCGGCCGACTCGCGCATGCGGTTGACCGCGCCGACGTGGCGGTGCGTCCACTTGCCCTCGAGCTGCTCGTAGTTCTGGTAGGAGAGGATGGTGGTGCGCAGGAAGGGCTTCTCGAGCAAAGAGGAGTCCACGGAGCAGCGCTCCGCGTCGATGTAGGCCTGGTAGGCCTTCACCGCGAGGTCGAACTGCTTGCGGATCATATGAATCTGCGCCATGCGGTAGTAGTTCGGCGCGAAGACCGGGTCGATCTGGTAGTAGAGCTTGAAGCGGACCATCGCCATGTCCAGGTACTTCTCGGCTTCCTGGGGGCGGCCGTTGTTGGTCGCCCACTCGGCGCGGCGCAGATGCAGGTTGCCGATCTGGTGGTGCATCTGGACGTAGTTCGGGGCGAGCTTGCGGACCTCCTCGTACCAGTACATCGCGCGCTCGTAGTCGTCGCGCGGGAGGTTGTCGGTGTCGCCCCAGTTGGGGAGATAGGCCTTCGTCATGTTGAAGCGGTCGTTGAAGACGTTGCCGAGGAAGTACTTCGACATCACGAAATCGGGGTTGAGCCTGTTGACGATCAGGTAGTTGCCGACGGCGGGCTCCCACTGGCGTTCCTTGGAGAAGTAGATGGCCACGTTGTGGTGGATGTCGGCCTTGAAGTAGCCCCAGAACTGATACAGCGGCGCGAGCATCGCGAGCACGAGCATCGGCACGACGGGATTCTCCGAGAGCAGGCACAGGCGGATCATCTTCCAGCCGAGCCAGAGCATGCAGCCGGCGAAGACGCCCCAGGCGATCCACCACTGCAGCAGCTCGCCGCCGCCGGGGACGCGCGCGAGCGGGCCCTGGAGCATGGCGAACTCCCCGAACATGCCGCCGAACGGGGCCTGACGCAGCGTGCCCCAGCCCTTGATGAAGGCGAGATAGACCACGCCGCCGGCCGCGGCGAGGCGCAGCGGCCAGATCAGCATCTCGGACAGCGTGGCCCAAGAGGAAGCCCCCTCGCCGGGGAGGGCGGGAGCGCCGGCTTCCCGCGCGTGGAGCTCGTAGAGGGCCTTGCCGCGCGCGAGGTTGACGATGAGGCCCGACAGCAGGCCCAGGTAGACGCCCGAGGACACGAAGCGCAGGCTGACGTCGAAGCAATTGTGCCCGAGCATGCCCATGAACGAGACGATCACGCCGATCAGGTCCAGCGCCCGGGGCGGCGGGCGGCCGTCCTTGAGCATGGCCGTGGTGGTCAACTGCCCCAGCGAGCGGAAGCCGACGACGAGGGTGCTGTAGACGAGCCAGAGGAAGATGCCGAAGCCTATGATCCCGTTGTCGAAGAACTGCTCCAGGTACTCGTTCTCGGCGTGGTCGGTCTCGGTGTTGTGCTTGCCCTCGATGTGGAAGATCGCGGGGCGGCGGAAGGCGGGGTAGATCGGCGGGAAGGAGCCGATGCCCGTGCCCGTCCACGGGTTGGTGCGGATCATCTCCCAGGTCGCCTCCCAGGTGAAGAGGCGGAAGTTGATCGAGACGACGCGGCCGCTGAGGTCCTTGGCCGTGTAGCCCACGAAGCCCAGCACCAGGGCGCCGACGAGGCCCAGCAGGCGCTTGCGGTAGGGCTTGCTCTGCTCGGGGAAGAACACGAGGGCGATCACGCCGAAGATGAAGCAGACCATCGCGAAGCCGAGCCACGCGCCCTTGGTGCCCGTCTTGACGAGATTGAGCAGCAGCATCGCGATCAGGACGATCAGGCTCCATCTGCGCGTCTTGAACCACTGCGTGACGAGGATCGGGAACATGATGACAAGGAAATCGCCGTAGAAGTTCGGGTTGCCGTAGGTCGAGAACACGCGGTCGCTGAACGCGCCGCGCCAGACGAACGGATCGATGCCCTTGCCCACGCCGGGCGGGAACATCGCGGTGTCCACGAACTGCAAAGTCCCGTAGCCGATCGCGACCCAGGCGGTCCAGATCAGTATCTTGAAGAGGCGGCCGATGGCGGCCTCGTCGAACTCATAGATCGTGATCAGCGAGACGATCATGTAGAACATGTGGCGCAGGAAGAAGTCCGTGCTCGACATGTGGTACGGCGCCTTCAAGTAGGAGAACACGCCCCAGACGAGGTAGGCGAGGAACGGCGACAGGCAGACCAGGTCCTCCCGGTTGAGGGCGTGGCGGCCGGCAACGGCCAGGCGCACCAGCCACATCGTCAGCAGGCCGAGGCCGCCCATCTGCATCATCGAGATCTTCACCTGCGCGGAGTCGTACGTGCGCAGGAAGAACAGGGAGGAGATCAGCAGGTAGAGGAGCGGCAGCCAGGTGATGATCGCCCGATGGGCGTAGGTCTCCGCGTCGGCGCGCAGGTCGCGGCGTTGGTCAGCCATTGATCGGCAATTCTACCTTTTCGGCGTTCGCCGCGTTGACGCCGCGGCCCATCGACATCTCGCGTAGGAGGGTCTTCACGAAGGCCACGCCGGTGGGCCAGGACTCGGCGGTGCTCTGGCCGCCGAGGCGCGGATACTCGTGCGTCGGCATCTCCCCGATCGCCATCCCGAGCTTCATCATGCGGATGGACATCTGGTATTCGATGGGAAAGCCGTCGGCGTCGCAGGCGCAGCGGCGCAGGGAGTCCGCGCGGACCGCGCGGAAGCCGTTGATCGTGTCCTCGACGTAGGGGCCGCGGTTCCAGATCAAGTTGGCGGCCAAGGTGAAGAGCTGGTTGACCCACTTGCGCGGGCGCCACCAGTGGACGTCCTCCTCGTTGTAGGCGCCCTTCATCATGCGCGAGGCGACGACGAGATCGAGGCCTTCGGCCTCGATTTTCTCATAGATGCGCGGGATGTCGTCGGGGTCCTCGTTGCCGTCGGGGCTGTAGTAGCAGATCGTCTCCGCGTCGGTCAGCTCGAGGGCGAGGCGGAAGGCGACGCCGCGGCCGCGGCGCGGCTGGGTGACGACCTTCAGGCCCTTGGACTGGAGGAACTCGACGGTGCCGTCCTTGGAGCCGCCGTCGACGGCCATGACCTCGTCGGCGGCGGAGAGCGGGAGGCGGTCGAAGAGCTTGGGCAGGGCCTCGGACTCGTTGAAGGTCAGCAGGACCAGGAGCCGCTTGCCTCTCACTGCAGGTTCTCCCGGTACCAGGCGATGGTGCGGCGCAGGCCCTCGTCCAGGCCGATCTCGGCCTTGAAGCCGAGCACCTTGCGGGACTTCGTCGTGTCGCAGGCCCTTCGGGGCTGCCCGGAGGGCTTCGAGGGGTCGAATATGAGCTCGGTCTTCTCGGCCCCGGCCGCTTTCAAGATGGCCTTGGCCAGGTCCCTGATCGTGATCTCTTTGGCCGAGCCGATGTTCACGGGATCGGCGTTCGGATATTTCTCGGCCACCTCGAGCAGCCCCCGCGCGAAATCCTCGACGTACAGGAACGCGCGCGTGGACTTGCCGTCGCCCCAGACCTTGAGCGGGCTCTCCCCCTCGCAGACGCGGCGCACCAGAGCGGCGATGACGTGCGATTTATCGAGGTCGTAGTGGTCGCGCGGGCCGTAGGCGTTGTAGGGTCGGACGATGGCGATGCTCATGCCGAATTCCTCGGCGTAGGCGCGCCCGGCGTATTCCCCCATCCGCTTGGCCCAGCCGTAGCCGCGGTTCGTGAGCTCGGGCTCGTCGCGGAAGCCCTCGCTCTCGGGCGTCGGGATCCGGCAGTCGCGCGGATAGACGCAGGCCGTGCTGACGACGAGGTAGCGCTTGACCCCCTCGAGCCGCGCCGCCTCGAGCACGTTCAACTGGAGCGTCATGTTGTCGCGGAACAGGCTGGCGTGGTGCCTGCTGTTGTAGCCCACGCCGCCGACGACGCCGGCGAGGTTGAGCACGACGTCCTGGCCCTTGCAGGCTCGGCGACAAAAGCGGGAGTCGCGCAGGTCGCCCTTGATGACGCGCAGCCAGGGGTCCCGCAGGACCTCGGAAAGGTTGCGATTGTTCTCCTTGCTCATGCGTCCGGCGACGGTGACGCGGACCTCGCGGTGGACCCGGAGCAGACGCTCCACGACGTGGCTGCCGATGAAGCCGCCGCCGCCGGTGACGAGGACCCTCTTCCCGTCCCAGAAGCTCACGAGGCGTCCTCGCGGGGAAGATGCGCGAAGGCGCCGAGCGCGATGGAAAGGGAGACGAGCACGGTGCCGCAGATGACCGCCAGCGCGCCGAGCAGCACCCAGGCCCAGTGGCGGGTGATGTGCCCGGTCGTCGCGTACTCGATCACCGTCGGCCAGTTGACGCCGGCGCCGCACAGCCACAGAGCCGCGCCGCAGGCCGCCGCGGTCTCGCGGATCGCGGGCCGGTCCACCCAGGACACGGGCCGGCCGAGCGCGGCGTTCGAGGCCTTCTGCGCGAGCAGGCCGATCGCCAAGAAGATCGCGCCGCACACGGACAAGGTCAGCACGGTGAGGAGGCGGTAGATCATCCACTCCTCGATCCCGGAGCCGCCGAGGTAGGTCCGCGCCGGCAGGAGACCCAGGCCGGCGGCCAGCGCGAGGCACACGGCGGCCAACGGACCGAACACGCGCAGCGGGAAGTAGGCGAAGACGGTGCCGAGGATCACGCGCAGGAAGCGCACCCCGTCGCTGACCACGGACAGCTTGGACTGGCCGACGCGCTCCGAGTAGGGGATCGGGTGCTCGACGAAGACGCCGCCCATGCAGGCGACGCGCGCGGTCATCGCGGGCGTGAAGTGGAGGCCGGTGGGCAGCGGCGCCAGGCGCGGCAGCAGCGCGCGCTTGAACACGCGCATGCCGCTGGCGGTGTCGGTCAGGTTCACGCCGGTCAGCGCGCGGATCAGGAGCGCGTAGAGACGGTTGCCCACGGTGCGCACGAAGGGCATCTCGGAGCCGGCGTGCAGGCGCGCCCCGACGGCCATATCAGCGTTCGCGCGCCGGAGGGCCTGGACCAGGTCGGCAAAGGCGAGCGGGTCGCACGTGCCGTCCGCGTCGAGGAAGGAGAGCAGGTCGCCCGAGGAGGCGCGGAAGCCCGTCATCAGCGCGGCGCCGTAGCCCTTGTTCTTCTCGTGCACGACGACCTTGGCGTCGGTCCAGCGGCGGGCCTTCTCCAAAGTCGCGTCGCGGGAACCGTCATCCACGAGGATCACCTCGACGGCGGAAAGACCGGCGTCGCGCATCAGCACGGCGCGCGCGTCGAGGCAGCGGCGGAGGATGTCGTCGACGGCGTCTTCCTCGTTGTACGCCGGGATGACGATCGACAATTTCTCGTTCACGGCTTGGCCCCCACCGCCAGCAAAGACAGCCCGACGGGCGGCCCGACGAGGTTCTCGAGCCAGAACAGGAGCGGGGCGACCTTGTTGAACAGCCCCATCTGCCCCGCGGGCAGATCCTTGCGGCGCAGGATGGTCCCGTTCAGGAACCAGCCGGCGATGCCGAACAGGTTGAACGTGGATTCGTGAACGACGCGGAAGCCGGCCGCCTCGAGCTTCCCGGCGAGTTCCGCGCGCTCATAGCGCCGGAAATGGCCGTCGTGGGAGTCGAGCGGGTTGAACAGCCAGCGGTGCGCCGGCACGACCAGGACGAGATTCCCCCCGGGCTTGAGAAGGCCGAGGAAGCGCGCGAGGGTCCCGCGGTCGTCTTCGATGTGCTCGAGCACGTTCATGCACACGATGGTATCAAAGGCGCGCCCGCGCAGGGAATCGGGCAGGGCCGGCCCGCCGATGTCGGCGACGAGATACTCGAGCCCCGGCCGGTCGCCGAGGCGGCGGCGGGCCTCCGCGACGAACTCGGGCACGATCTCGACGCCAAAGACCTTGCCGCGGGCCAAGAGCTTCTCGGTGAAGATGCCGATGCCCATGCCGACCTCGAGGATGTCGCTCCCGATGAAGGACTGGACCCGGCTCCAGACCTCGTCGTTGAAGCGGTCGGCCGTCGAGAGCGTCTCCAGGCGCGTCAAGGTCGTCATCGGCGGCTCCGTCCGCGCAGCCGGAGCAGCATGCGCACGTAGGCCGGGGCCAGGCGCAGGGCCGAGGCCTTGGAGGCGCCGTCGATGCGCGGCTCGTAGCGGAACGGGACCTCGAGCACGCGGCCGCCGCGCGACAGTATGCCCACGAGGAGCTCCTGCTGGATGGTGAAGTCGGTCGCGACCGCGGCGTCGGCGACGGGGCGGACGACCTCGGCGCGGTAGAGCCGGAAGCCGCCCGAGGAATCCCGGGCGGGCAGGTCGAGCACGAGGCGGGCGACGATGTTCAGCGAACGGCTGAGCACCTGGCGCAAGGGGTCCATCACGGCCGAGCCGCCGGGGACGTAGCGGGAAGCGATGACGAGATCGGCCTCGTCCCGCTTGGCCCACATCTGCGCCAGCACCTCGGGCGGGTGCGAGCCGTCGGCGTCGACGACCGCGGCCCAGGGGGAGTTCGCCGCCAGCAGGCCCTCGCGCAGGGCCCCGCCCAGGCCGCGCGCGGTCTGCACGAGCACGCGCGCGCCGAGGGACTCGGCGACGGCGACGGTCGCGTCCTTGGAGCGGCCGTCGACGACGAGGATCTCGCCGCGCACGCCCAGGCGCTTGAAGGTCTCCTTCAGGCGCGGCAGCACCTGGCGCAAGGAGCCCTCCTCGTTGAGCGTGGGCACCACCACCGTCAGGTCGAAGGTCTCGCTCATGGCCGGGAGTAGAGGTCGTACAGCGCGAGGTAGAGGGTCGGCGACAGGACCGCCAGCCCCGTCGTCGCGGCGCGAAAGCGCGCGTGCCGGGTCTTGGGCAGCGCCCGCAGGCCCTCGGCCCAGGCCCGCGCCGCCTCAACGGGCCGGGCGCGCAGCGCCTCGACCAGGACGCGCCGGCGCCACAGCTCCAGGGCCTCGGCCTCGACGGCCTCGGGCGTCCGCGAGCGGCCCGCCTCCGCGAGCCAGCGGTCGCGGTGGGCGGAATAATTAGCGCGGTCGACGAAGTCGCGCTCGATCTTGTTCGGGTCCTCGAGCCCGCCCGCGCACCAGTTCGCGCCGTGCATGCGGTGCAGGCCGAGGACCTCCGGGACGTTGGCGATCTCGCCGAAGAACAGGGCGTGGGCGGTCAGAAAATCGTCGAGGTAGTAGAAGAGGTCCTTCGGGATGGGCAGGAGCTTGAGCAAGGTCTCGCGCCGGAAGGCCAGGCCCGAGGTGGCGGTGAACTCGGCGCGGCCGGCGGCGTAGTCATCGAGGGTGTACCGGGCGGGCCAGGCGGGGAAGCGGCGGGGGAGGGGCTTGAGGTGCGCATCGGTGTCATGCAAGAAATGTTGGACGCAGACGACTTTCGGGTCCTCGAACGCCTTGAGAACGGCGGCCAACTTCCCGGGAAGAAAAACGTCGTCGGAGTCGAGGAGGCAAACGATATCGCCCGTCGCGGAGGCGAAGCCGGCGTTGAAAGCGGAGGCCTGTCCCTGCCGCGCCTGAAGCAACGACTTAATGCGCGGGGCGTACGAAGACAGGATCTCTCGGGAATCGTCCGTGGACCCATCATCAACGACGACGATTTCAACGTCCACGTCGTCGAGGACTTGAGTGAGGACCGAGTCGAGCGTCTCTCTGAGAAAGCGCCCGTAGTTGTGGTTATCGATGACGACCGAGACTTTGGTCATCTTAGCGTGACCGGAAGAATTCACGGAACTGCGCGATCACGTAATCGGCGTCGTTCGCGGTCATGTACTGATGGCAGCCGATGTAGAAGCCGGAGCGGTTGAGATGCTTGGCGACCGGGTGCTTCGACTCGAGATCGCCGAACATCTTCTTGTACACGGGCTGGTTCAACAACGGCAGCAGATCTCTTGTCTCCACCCCGCGGTCCTCGAGGAAGTTCACGAGGGAAGCCTTGTCCTCGTTCTTCAGCACGAGGCCGTAGAGCATGAAGGTGTGGTCCCGGTCCGGGGGGCTGAAGGGCAATTGCAGCCTGCCCTCGAACTCCTTGAGGCCGGCGCTAAGGCGCGCGGCCATACCGGTGCGCGCGGCGACGATGCCGTCCTTCTCCTCGAGCTGGGCCAGGCCCAGGGCCGCCTCGAGCTCGGTGGCGCGGTAGCTGTGGCCGACGGAGACGAACTGGAAGCGCTTGGCGACGATCTCGTGCAGCCTCGCCCCGGTCGCGCCCTGGTCGTCGTCGATGGAGAGGTAGATCGAGTCGCGGCCGTGGTTCATCAGGCTGCGCAGGCGCACCGCCAGGTCCGGGTCGCTCGTCGTGGCGAGGCCGCCCACGCCGGTCACGATGTAGTGGGCGATGTAGGTCGAGAAGCAGCCGATGTCGCCGAGCGAGCCCACCTTGCGGCCCTTGTACCTGGCGAACATGGTCTCGGCGGAGTCCTCGATAATGGAAAGACCCGCTTTTCGGGCCACGGCGGAGATAGGGTCCATGTCGGCGGGCAGGCCGAGCAGGTGGACCGGGATGACCGCCCGCGTCTTGGACGTGATCGCGGCCTCGAACTTGGCGGGATCGAGCGTGTAGGTGCGCGGGTCCACGTCGGCGAACACCGGGACCATGCGGTTGTGCAGGACGACGTTCGAGGTCGCGATGAAGGTGACGGACGGGACGATGACCTCGTCGCCGTCGGCCCAGCCGTGCTTCTCCTTGAGGGCCTGCAGGGCGATCTGGAGCGCGCTCGTGCCCGAGTTGCAGAACACCGAGTGCTTGGAGTCGTGCTCGGCCGCGAAGGCGGCCTCGAAGCGGCGATGGAACGGTCCGTAGGACAGCCGGTTCGAGTCCAGCACCTCGTTGACGTAGCGGCGGGCGAGAGGGCTGACGGCGAAGCCGCCGACCCCTATTTCACGGTCCATTGCCGTCAATTGTAGGAAATTTATGGGTATTTCTTGGTGCCAGGCCTCCCGGTTTTCACGGAATTTGACCGGGAGCAAAGAACCCGGCCGGGCGGAAAGGCTAAAATGACGGGGTGCTCGAATACGCGTTCCTGACGTTCGGCTCGCTCTTCGCGATCGTGGACCCCTTCGCGGCGGTCCCGACCTTCCTCGCGTTGACCGCCCGCGACACCGCCGAGCAGCGCCGGCGCATGGCGCGCACCGCCTGCATCACCTGCGCCGGCGTCATGTGCGCCTTCGGCCTGCTCGGACCGGCGATCTTCAAGCTGTTCGGCATCACCTTGGCCGCCTTCCAGATCGCCGGCGGCCTCGTGCTGCTGCTGTCCTCGCTCGACATGATCCGCGCCCAGAAGTCGCCGATGCGCGAGACCCCCGAGGAGTTCGCCGAGGGCATGAACAAGGACGACATTGCGATCACCCCGCTGGCGGTCCCCCTCCTCGCCGGCCCCGGCGCCATCACCACCTCGATCGTCCAGGTCGGCCGCGCGACGAGCGTGCCCCAAAAGGCGCTCGTCTTCCTCTCGATCGCCTTGGTCGCCCTCATCAGCTACTGGGTGCTGACCGTCGCCGCCGACAGCGCCAAGAAGCTGTCCCCCACCATCCTCAACATCATCACGCGTTTGATGGGTCTGCTGCTCGCGGCGATCGGCGTGCAGTTGATCCTGTCCGCCCTCAAGCTCGGCTAGCCCGGGTCCGCTCCCGTCAACGCGAGACGGTCTGGGGCGCGGGGAGCGCCTCGTCGGCGTGGCGATGGAACAGCTCGAGCATCAGCAGCGCCCACAGGCGGTAGCCGTGGTCGCGCTTGCCGCCCTGATGCTCGTCCCAGAGACCGCGCAAGGTCGCCTCGTTGAAGTAGCCGCGCGACAGGGCCTTCGGCGAGAGCACGTTCTCCTCCCAGAAACCCTTGAGGCCGCCGCGGAACCACGCGCCGAGCGGTATACCGAAGCCCATCTTCGGGCGGCCCAGGATCTCCTCGGGGAGGAGGTCCTTGAAGGCCTCCTTCATGATGAACTTGTGGCCGCGCAGGCCCTTGAGCTTCCAGTCGCCGGGCATGCGGAAGGCGGTCTCGACGAAGACGTGGTCGAGCAGCGGCGAGCGGCCCTCGAGCGAGCAGGCCATCGTGGCGACGTCCACCTTGGCCATCAGGCACTCGGGAAGGTAGGTCTTGAAGTCCACGGCGAGCATGCGGTTGACGAAGTCCTCTCCCTCGCAGGCGGCGAACGCCGCGCGGATGTAGCGCAGGGCCTCGCCGAGCGAGGAGCCGAGGCGCTTCTTGAAGGCCTCGCTGTACAAAGCGGGCTTGTCGTCCTCGGAGAAGAAGCCGACCATCTTGAGGTGGCGCCCCGGCAGGTCGGCCGACAGGATCGAGCGCAGGAAGCGCTTCGCGCGCCAGACGTTGCCGAGCGGCGCGTCGTGCTCGGGCAGCAGCTCCGCTCCGGCGCGCAGGGCCGACAGCACGGGACCGGGGAGCGCGTCGGTCAGGCGCGCGGCCTTCATCGCGAAGTAGCGGATGTAGCCCGCGAAGTTCTCGTCGCCGCCGTCGCCGTTGAGCGCGACGGTCACGAACCTGCGGGTCTCGCGCGCGACGTAATAGCTGGGCAGGGCCGAGGCGTCGGCGTAGGGCTCGCCGTAATGCCAGGCGAGCTTGGGCAGGACGTCGGCCATCTCGGTCTTGACGATGAACTCGGTGTGGTCGGTCTTGTACCGGTCGGCGACGAGCTTGGCGTACTTGAGCTCGGAGAACTTCTCCTCGTCGAAGCCGATCGAGAATGTCTTCACGGGCTTGGAGGAGAGCCCCGCCATCAGCGCCACGATGATCGAGGAGTCCACGCCTCCGGAGAGGAACGCGCCGAGCGGCACGTCGGCGATCATGCGCAGGCGTGTAGCATCCGTCAGGGTTTCGCGAAGAAGCCTCTTGGCCTCTTCGAAGTCGTCCGTGATGGGCTTTTGACCGAGAGGAAGGTCCCAATAACGGTCCACCGTCGTTTTGCCGTTCTCCCACGTGAGCGTATGCGCCGGCGGGAGCTTGCGCGCCGAGGCGTAGATCGTGCGCGGCGACGGGATGTACTGGAGCGTGAGGAACATGTCGACGGCGACGGGGTCGATCTCGCGCGACAGGGACGGGTCGAGCGCGAACAGGCAGCGCAGCTCGGAGCCGAACAGCAAAGTCCCATCGGGGCGGACCGCGTAGCACAGCGGCTTCTTGCCGATGCGGTCGCGGGCGATGAAGAGCTTGCGTTTCGCCCTGTCCCATACCGCGAAGGCGAACATGCCGCGCAGCTTGTCCACGCATCTCGGCCCGAGATCCTTGTACAGCGCGAGGACCACCTCGGTGTCGGATTTGGTCTGGAAGCGGTGGCCCTTGGACTCGAGCTCGGCGCGCAGCTCGAGGTAGTTGTAGATCTCGCCGTTGAGCACGACCCACAGCGACTCGTCCGCGTAGGAGATCGGCTGATGGCCGGTGTTCAGGTCGATGATGGCCAGACGGCGCATCGCCAGGCCGGCGGGACCGTCGAGATGGTAGCCCTCGTCGTCGGGGCCGCGGTGGGCGATGGCGTCGTTGGCGCGCTTCAAGACCCCCTTATCGGGAGTCCGTCCATCGCCGTAAACGACGCCGCAGATGCCGCACATTTTTAGAAGGGAAGCCGCGACCGCAGGAAATGACGGTCTTCCTTGGGGAGCAGGCGCCAGAAGACGATAGTGTAACAGGCCCCCGCCGCCGCGCACAAGGCGAAGAAGGAGACCCAGCCCGTCACGCGCGTTCTCAGGGGCCAGACGATCGCGATCAGGACGGCCGAGGCGGCTGAGGCCGGGACCAAGGTCTCCCGCGCGAAGCGGACCCAGGTCAGGCCGAGCAGGCGCGCGTGCACGAACGAGACGAACACGACGGCGGCGAGCGCCTGCGCGACGAGGCCGCCGAACGCCGCGCCGAGCAGGCCCCAGCGCGGGATCGTCCACGGCCATAGCGCGAGGCAGACCAGGGCCTGAGCCCAGGCCGCCGTCGAGGACCACCAGCCGTCCTTGCGCCCCGCCGCGACGGAGTTGGGCAGATAGGAGAACAGCGCGACCGCCTGCGTGGCGACGAGCAGGCGGGCGGGCCACACGCTCGTGTCGCCGAAGCTGCCGCCGAGCCAGAGGGAGAGGAACTGCGGCATCAGGCAGAACAGCAGGGCGTAGGCCGGGGCGATCAGTCCGATCAGCGTCCGCGAGGCGCGCAGGTACGGGCGCGCGGCGGCCTCCGGCCCCTCGTGCGCCGCGAGGCCGCCCATGACGGGCACGAGCGCGGCGGCCGCGGTCACCGGCAGGGACTGCACGCGGGAGAGCACGCTGGCGGGCACGGCGTACAAGGTGAACTCGGACATGGAGCGCAGCCCGGCGACGAAGGCGCGGTCGAGCTGGCCGCTGACGAGCTGCGCCAGCGACACCGGCCAGAAACCGATCGAATAGCGGACGAAGGCGGCGAAGGTCAGGCGCCCGCCGTGGTCGGGGATCGCGCGGCGGACGCGCGTCAGGCCGAAGACCGCGAACAGGGCGACTAACGCGTGCGCCGCGACGAAGGAGGCCGCCGCCGCGCCGAGGCCGCGGCCGACGGACAGCGCGGCGAGGACGCCGACGGGGATCAGCAGGCCCTGCAGGACCGCCGCGGCGGACTGCCACTGGAAATGGTGCAGGCCCTGGAAGGCGGCGGCGGCCCACGCCGTCACCGAGGCGAAGACGGCGCCGAGTGCGGCCGCGCGGATCATCCAGGCGCCGTGCGCGCGGTAGTAGTCCGGGACGGCGAAGATGCCGCCGACGAGGGCGGGCGCGGCGGTCCAGAGGACGAGGGCGCCCAGCGCCGCGCCTCCGATGATGAGGAGCGCCCCGTGGCGCAGGGAGTCGTCGAGCATCCCGCGCTTGCCCTCGGCGTGGGCCTGAGCCGCGAAGCGCACGAGCCCCGCCCCCGCGCCGAAGTGCACCGCGGCGGCCCAGCCCGCGGCCGACTGCATCAGGAGGTACAGGCCGTACGCCTCGACGCCGAAGCCGTGGACGAGACGCGGGATGACGAGGAGGTTGATCGCCGCGACCGCCCCCTGGCCGGCGAGGCCCCATGCCACGCTATTCGCGAAGCGATCGCCCCGACTCATGGATTTTCCCGGTAAAGGTCCAATAGCCGTTCCACGACGATGGGCATCGCGTACCGTCGCTCGACCTCGAGCCTCGCCGCGGCACCTATACGAGTCCTCGATTCGTTGTCGTTCAAAATCCGTTCTATTTGTTGGATCGCTTTCTTTTCATCGTCCTTGCCGAACAACAGGCCCGTCTTACCGTCCTCCAATATCTGCGCCGTCCCCCCCACTGCGCTCGCGACGACGGGCAGCCCGGAGGCCATCGCCTCGAGCAAAGAGTTCGACAGCCCCTCGGAGACGGACGGGAGCACGAAGGCGTCCGCCGCGGCGTAGAGGCCCGCGGCGTCGTCGACGGACGGCAGGACGCGGACGCGTTCGCTCCGCGCGATGACCTCGGGTCCGTCTCCGACGAGGACCAGGGTCGCCTCGCGGCCCTTCGTCGCCTCCTCCCAGACCTTCGCGAACCACGGCAGCCGCTTCTCCCACGACAGGCGCCCGGTGTAGAGGAAGACCGTCCCGCTCCAGCCCAGGCGGGCGCGCAGGGCCCGTTTCTCCTCCGGAGAGACCGCTTTGAACCGGTCCGCATCCACGCCGTTGGGCAGGACCTCGATATCGGCGCCGCCGAGATGCTCCCGCGCCTCGGCGGCGAGGTCCGGCACCACGGCGAGGAAGCGAGGCCTGAGCAAGGTCAGCAGGCGCAGCTTCGCCCGGCCGAGGGCGGTGCGCGAGGAGGCGGCGAGCTCGCCGATGCCGCGGCCGCCGCCGAGCTTGACCAGCACGGGCTTGCCCAGCCAGCGTCCGGCCAGGGCGGCCGCCAGCGCGGGCGAGCCGGCGAGGTGGGCGTGGATCGCGTCGTACTCCCCCCCGTGCTTGAGCAGCCAGCCGAGGGCGCCGAAGAGGAAGCACAGCGAGTCGAGCGCGCCGGTCCCGTACACGCGCAGGCGCCGCACCGGCACGCCGTGGACCTCCTCGCGCGGGGCGGCGCCGCCGACGCGGCGCGTGAGGACGCTCGCTTCGACGCCGCGGGCGCGCAGGGCGCGGGAGAGCTCGAGGGCCTGCCGCTCCGCGCCGCCCACGGCGGGCCAGAAGCCGGCGCTGACCATGACGACCTTCGTCGGCGCGGGCTTCATCGATTCCTGCGGCCGAGCGCGCCGGGCTTGGGCACGAGCCCGTGCGGCAGGACGTTGACGACGGAGAAACCCGCCTCGGCGTACCAGCGCAGCAGCTCCTCCTTCGTGTGGTGCCACTGATAGGGCGGCGAGATCCAGTCGAAGTTCTCGATGAGGCGCACCTGATAGCGCGGGTCCACCGAGTAGGTGAACCACTTCAGGCCGGGCACCGCGCCGAGCCAGGTCAGCGGACGGCACAGCGCGTAGACGAGCGACACCGGCAGGCGGGTCGTGAACACGCGGACGAAGTCGCTGACGACGTGGCGCAGGAGCACGATCCACCAGGCGAGGCGCCGGTGCTTCGCGATCCAGTCGCGGCCGGGCTTGAGGGGGTTCGTCGCGAAATCGGAGAAGCGCCCGGCTTTGCCGTACAGCCAGACCGAGAGGAGGCCGCGCGGCTTGACGAGGGCGGCCACGGCCTTGAACGCGGCGCGCGTGTCGGCCGTGTGGTGCAGGACGCCCTGGCTGTAGACGACGTCGAATATCCCTTTCTTGAACGGCGGGTGGAGCAGGTCGCCCTCGACGGGGTGGAGCTTCGGCTGGGAGCGCGCGCGCTCCGCCACGCGGATCAGGCTCTCGGACATGTCGATTGCGACGACGTCGGCGCCGAGCTCGAGCGCGACCGCGCTGTAGCGGCCCATGCCGCAGCCCGCGTCGAGGACGAGCTTGCCCGCGAACTCGTGCGGCGGGATCATCGTCTCCTCGAGGAAGGTCTCCTTGTCGCCGGGCAGCGAGCCGGGATAGCGCAGCCATTCCCAGCCGAACGCGTCGCGCGTCTTGGCCGTCGCGCGCGCGACCGGGTCCGGAGGACGCAGGCGCGGCACGCCGCCGGTCACCGGGTATTCCCGGGCGCACAGCTTGCAGGCGAGCGCGGCCTCCTCGACCTCGGTGTCGTGGCGCGGATAGGACTCGAGGACGGAGAACTTGAGGTCGCCGCCGCAGACGGGGCACGCCAGTACGCCGAGAAGGCTCAGCTTCATTTGCCGCGCTCGACCTCCTCGCTCAGCGTCGCGAGGGACACGCCCTCGCGCGACAGGAACACGAGACCGGTGACGGTCACCAGAAGATACATGATCATATGGGTCATCAGCGCGTAGGCCAGGGCGAGCTCCGGCGCGGCGCCGAACTTCTCCAGGATCGAAGCGACGACGGCCTCGAAGGTGCCGATCGCGCCGGGGGCGGCCGGGATCGCCGAGCTCGCGCCGGCCCACGACAGAGTCAGCACCGCGCGCGGGTAGTCCATGATCCCGCCCAGGCCGAGCGCGTACGCCGCCGTCCAGTACAGCGCCGCGTCCACGGTCCACAGCGCGAGGCTCAGCACGGACGCCCAGGCGGCCGCGGCGGGAGAGCGCAGCACCGCGGCGCCCAAGGCCAGCTGCTCGACGAAGCGGTGGAGCTTCGGCCAGGGGCGAAGACGCTTCTCCGCGAAGCCGTCGGGCGCCAGCGAGCTCTCCGCCGCCGCCAGGACGATCAGGGCCGCGATCGCGCCGGCGAGCAGCAGCAGCGCCCCCTGCACGACCTGCGCCGGGGCGATGCCGGGCGCCAACCGGGTGGCGAGCACGAAGATGGTCAGGAGGGCGGCCACGTCGAGCGCCCGCTCGATGGCCACGCTCGCCAGGGCGGCGGCGGCCGGGATCCCGAGGCGGCGGGCCGCCAGGCCGGCTCGCGCCAGCTCGCCGAGGCGCAGCAGCAGGACGTTGTTGACGGCGAGGCCGATGGCCTCGAGCTTGAACAGGTCCCACACCGGCGCGGGCCGCTCGCGCGCGCGGGAGAGCAGCACCCGCCAGCGCGCGGCGCGCACGAGGAGGTCGAGATAGACGATGGCGATCATCGGGATCAGCCAGCCGACGCGCGCCGACTTGAGCGCCTCGGCGAGCGCCGCGAACTCGACCTTGCGCAGGGCCAGCCACAGGAAGAGACCCGTGATCGTGAAGGCGACGACGCCCGACAGGACTTTCTTCCGGCTCACGCGGCCTCCGCGCGGCGCAGCAGCGCCGCGAACCAGAAGCCCCAGGCCGCGGCCGACACGGCCGCCCACCAGAACCACATCGACGGCGCGAAATCGAAGCGCAGGTCGAGGTCGGCGTCTCCGGTCAGCGCCACGGACTGGAACGCCGGCCCCCAGGGCGCCAGCGGCGCCGCGCGGCCGTCCACCGACGCGCGCCAGCCGGGCCAGCGGGTCTCGGCGAGAGCCACGGCGACGGCGCCCGCGGGGACGGCGCCGGTGACGCGCCAACGCTCGGGGCGCGGGATCTCGAGGACCGGGTCGGGGGTCACGCGGGCGCCCCGCGCGTCGAGGAAAGCGGCCAGCGGCCAGGCGTCGCCGCGCGTCTCGATGCCGCGCACGGTCAGCCGCGCGGCCACGCCCGCCCGCGTCGCGGCCTCGGACTTCCAGCGGGACACCAGCACCCAGCTCGGGTCCGCGGCCGGCTCGCCTTCGGCCTCCGCGGCCCAGACGGCGGCGCTCGCCGGGTAAAACGCCTCGTAGCCGTTGGCGTTGCGCATCCGATAGGCGGCCGCCTTGTTCGGATTGGCGAGCGCGGGATCGGTGAGCATCCGCGCGTTCCGCCCGGCCAAAGCCGCGGCCACGGCGGGGCTCGCCTTCGTGAACGCGCTCGCGGCGGCGGACCGGACGAAGCCCGAGTCCCAGACCAGCAGCTCGGCGGCGACGACGAGCGGCAGGACGGCCAGCGCCGCCGCCGTCTTCCGCGACGAGGCCAGCGCGCGCCCGCCCGCGCCCGCGAGCAGCCAGAGGCCCCACAGGGCGAGGAACGACCAGCGCGACGGCGTGCGCATGAAGGAGAAGCCGGGCGCGTTCAGCACCGGCGCGAGCGGGCCGTTGGCGCCGAGAGCGAGGACGGCGCCGGAGACGACGAGCAGGACCGGTCCGAGCCGCGCGCGGCCCCGCAGCAGCCCTCCGGCCGCGAGCGCCAAGACCGCGCACCCCAGCCACACGCCCCCGCTCTCATAGAACACGCTGATCGCGTCGTCCCAGCCCCCGTTGAGCGGCGTGCCGAAGGCGCCGGGCGACAGCCACAGCAGCAGGTCCCGCGGGCGAAGGGAGTAGGCGGCCCGGAACTGTTCCGGCCAGCCGGAGCGGTTGGACCCGCGCAGCAGCTCGAGCGTCGGCATCCACTGCACGGCGGCCAGCGCCAGCGCCCCCGCCGCGCCGGCGGCCAGGCGCGCCCACAGCGCCAGCCGCGCGGGCTTCGCCAGGGACCAGAGGCCCATGGCGGCCGCGTTGACGACGAGGAACTGCGGATGGCCGGACAGGAACTGGAGCGCGAAGACGGCGGCCAGAAGAGGCGCCGGGCCCGAGAGCCACGCGAGCCAGGCCCAGGGCGCCCAGGACAGCGCGGCGATCAAGGTCGGTATGCCCGCGGTCACGCGGTAGATCAGGAAGGGCGAGAGCGCGTAGGCCGCCGCCAGCGCGGCGGACGCGGCGCGGGGCGCGCGCGCGGAGCGGGCCAGGAGATACGCGCCGAGCCCGGCCCACAGCAGGTGCAGGACCTGGTCCCAGACCAGAGCCGTCACGGCGGGGAGCAGGAAGCCCAGCACGGACGCGGGATAGAACAAGGCGGTCTGCGGGTTGGCCGCGTGCGGCACGCCGAGCATGATGTAGGGGTCCCAGAACGGAAGGCGGCCCTCGATCAGGGTCGCGGCGGTGTGATGACGCAGCGGCCAATGGTAGGCGTACAGGTCGCCGTGGTTGAAGAACGCCCGCCCGGGGCGCGCCCAGACGCACGCGGTCAGCGCGAGCACGGCGGCCGCGAGGCCTCCGACGACGATGAGGTCCCGGCGGGTCATCGAGTCTCTCCAGTGGCGACGGCTCGATGATACCAAGACCGGGAGAGCATAATCCACGCGAAGGCCGCGAGCAGGAGGCCGAGGCGCCACGGCCCGGGCTCGTAGCTCCAGCGCAAAGTCCACGGCCCCGGGGGCGTCTCGACCTTCTGGAAGGCGCCGAGCGCCGGGAGCGGGATCACGCGCCGCTCGCCGCCGGGGACGGAGAGCACGGTCGTCCAGCCCGGGAAGCGCGGCTCGGCGACGAAAGCCCAGCCCTCGCCTTCGCCGGACACCTCGAAGCGGTCCTCGCGTTCGCGGCGCACGGCGAGCGGCGAGCGCGTCGCGTCCGGAGGCGCCGCCGGCCAAGCGGCGGGGAGCGCCGCGCCCTCCTTCGCCGTCAGGCGGTACGCCAGAGACACGGGGGTCGAGCGGAGCCCGGAGATGCTCCAGAGGGCCCGCGCCGCGGGCGCCAGGCGCGGAGAGGACGGCGGCTCCGGGGTCAGGAGGCGCGAGGCTCCGATCCACGGCATCCAGGCCGCGGCCGCGTCGGCGCTGGGCAGGCTCAGCAAGGCGTCCATCGCGGCGTACGACGCCGCGGGGACCAGGGGCTCGCCGAAGTTGGCGGCGGCGCGCAGGCGATAGGGCGCGTTGGTCAGACCGTACAGACGCTGCTTCCAGTCGAAAATATCGGCGCCTTTCGCGGCCTGCAGGGCCTTCGGGGAGATCAGGTAGCGCGCATCCCCCAGATTCTGCTGCAGGTTCCACACGAGGGGCCCCGGCTGGACGAACAGGCCGCGCGTCGCCAGCGGCGTGGCGCCCCGGCCGAGGACCAGGAGCTCGAGGGCCGAGGCGAGCACGAGCGCCGGACCGAACCGCCGGCCCGAGAACCCGGCCGCGGCCAGCGCGGCCAGCGGAAGGAGCGCGATGTAGGCGAGGTTGCCCGGATAACGCACGAAGCGGAGCGGCGGGAATCCGCGCCACATCGCCGCGGAAAGCGGGGTCGACGCGCCGAGCGTGAGCACGACGACGGCGATCACGGCGGCGCCGAGGACGAGCGCGCGGCGCCGCGGCAGGACGAGGGCGCCGTACGCCGCGGCCGCCGCGCCCGCGAGCCCGAGATACACGCACAGGACCCAGTCGACCGCGGGATGAAAATCCTTCATGCCGATCGCGAGGGGGCCGACCCACTGGAGCAGGTCGGCGGGCGAGAAGCCCCAGGTGAGAGCCTCCTCGAGGCCGACGCCGGTCGAGCGCCGGGAGTTCGCGGCGAGCTCCAGACCCGGGAGGAGTTGCGGAGCGGCCAGGATCCCCGACAAGAGGGCCGCGGCCCCCCAGTCGCGCGCCCCGCCGCTCCACGACCAGCCCTTGCCGCGCGCGGCGTAAGCGACGGCCCACGCGGCGGCGGCGCAGCCGGGGATGAAGGTCGGGTAGCCGGCGAGGACCATCATCGTCAGAGCGAGCGCCAGCGGGACCGGCCGGCGGAAGAAAAGGGCGAGAGCGGGCGCCCACGTCAACACGGCAAGATGATTCAAGAAAGGGAGGCGGGCGATCATCACTCCGCCGAACGCGAATAAAACGGCTCCGCCGAGGCTCGCTCCCCAGGTCAGGCGGCAGGAGCGCAGCCACAGCGCGCACAGCCAGCCGGCCGTGAACAGATGAACGGCTTGGAACAGCGCGGTCGCGGTCGCGAAGCCGAACAGGTAGTAGAAGACCGTTCCCGGATAGAACAAGCCGCCCTGCATGGAGGCCGCCATCGGCATGCCGAAATAGAGCGAGGGCTCCCAGAGCGGCGCTCGTCCGGCCGCGACGAGCATGGCGGGCGCGGAGCGCCAGCCGTGGTGCAGGTAGGTGAGGTCGCTCCAGAACACCGTCAGGCCGCGCGCCCAGGCGCCTCCGAGGAGCACGACGACCGCCGCCGCGAGCACCGCGGCGACGACGGCCTCCGAGCCGACGCGCGCTCGATCAGCGTTCATGCGGCTCCTTCAAGGTCGCCAGCATGGCCCGGTTCGAGGCGCGGTAGGGGTCGAGGGCGATCGCGCGCGCCAGGTGCGCGGCGGCCTCCTCGGTCCGCCCGCCGCGGATCAGCGCGAGCTCGGCCCGGTAGCGCGCGGCCTCGGGATGAGGCGACAGCGTCTCGGAGGCCGCGAGCATATCGGCCGCGTCGTCGAGGCGACCTTCGCGGATCGCGAAGACCGCCCGCGCCCGCAGGCGGTCGGCCGACCAGCCGCGCCAGACGAAGACTCCCGACACGGAGGCGGCGGCGAGGACGACGGCGCACAGGACGGGCCGCCAACGCAGCGGGACGTTGACGGAGCGTCCCGAGTCCGGCGTCGCGAGCGCCGTCGACGCGCAGAAAAGCCAGAACACCCCCGGCACGGAGAGCGCGTAATCGACGAGGCCGTGGATCAGCGCCGCCGCCGGGCCGAAACGCCGCCCCGCGGGAGCGGGCTTGAGGAGCAAGACGAGCCCGACGATCCACAGGAGTAGATACGGCCAGCCCCGCTCCGCCGCCGTCTCGAGAAAATGCTGGTGGGCGAACAAGGTCGACAGGTCGGGGCGGACCGGGGCGTGCGCCGGCAGCGCGTAGGCGTACGAGCCGGGTCCGAGGCCGAGCCAGCGCGCCGACGCGGCCATGCGCCACGCCGCCTTCCACCACTCGACGCGGTGCAAAGTCTCCGGCGACTGGATCTTGGCGTAGGCCGCGACGAGGCCGACGAAGCCCGCGCTGGAGCCGAGCCAGAAGGCGACCGCGCCCACCGCCCGCCGGTGCAGGATCAGCGCGACCGACAGGCCGAGCCACGCTCCGACCGACCGCGTCCACCACAGGCACGCGAGCAGCCCCGCGGCCAGCGCCCAGTCCCCCGCGCGCGCGGTGACGGGAAGCAGCAGGAGGATCGCCCCGGCGAACGCGTTCTGATTGAGGAAGGACGCGGCCGGGCGGGTCTCGCCTTGCAGCCGCTGATAGAAGGCGAGCAGGACCAGGACCCAGCCCGCGGCCCGCAGGAAGCGCTCGACGCGCTCGCGTCCCTCGGCATCGAGCACGGAGATGAGCGGAAACAGCGCGAGCCCCGCGGCCGCCGCGGCCCAGGCCGGGCGGGAGTAAGCGGGAACCGGGCTCGCCCACGCGGACAAGCCGGAGAGCGCGGCCAGCGCGGCGGCCCAGGAGAGGGTGCGCGGATCGGGACGGGGAAGCCAGCCCGAGGCGAGGCGGGCGCACAGCCAGGCCGCGCCGGCCGCCAGGAGGCCGAGGAGGACCAGGGACTGGGCCCAGAGGTCCCACGCCCCTCGCAGGAGAAGCCCCGAGGCGACGACGGAACCGACCAGGCCGGCGAGCACTTAAGCCTAGTCGGGCAGGATTCTCGTCGTCACGAAGATCAGGAGCTCCGCGCGGACGCGGGTCTTGGTCTTCTTCTTGAACAGCCAGCCCAGGATCGGGATGTCGCCGAGCAGGGGGACCTTGGAGATCGTGTCCTGAAGCGTGTCGGTGATGAGGCCGCCGATCACGATCGTCTCGCCGTCGCGCACGAGCACGGTCGTGTTGGCCGTGCGCGCGTCGACGGCGGGCGCGCCCGTGCTGCTCGCGGCGGCCGTCGCCGAGGGCTGGCTCACGTTCGGGTTGACCTGGAGCGTGATGCGGCCGTCGGCGTTGATGCTCGGCGTGACCGTCAGCTGGATGCCGGTGGTCACGTAGCTCACCGTCTGAGTCTGCACGCCGGTCGAGGCCACGTTCGAGGTCACGTAGGGGATCTGCGTCGTGACGTTGATGTTGGCGGGCTGGTTGTTGAGCGTGGCGATCTTCGGCTCGGACAGGATCTTCGCCTTGCCCTCGGATGCCGCCGCGGTCAAAGTCGCGTTGAGGATGAAGTTGTTCGTGATGCGGCCCAGGGTCAGGGCGCCGAACACGCGGTCGGCGGCGAGCGCCACGCCGGTGCCGCGGCCGGACGCGCCGAGGCCCTCGGCGATGGTCGCGTTCGCGTCGAGAGGAGGCAAGGTGGGGCTCGCCGACTTGACCGGGCTGACGGTCGTGCCGATCAGGCTGGTCCCCATCTGGCCGGCGATCTTGCCGCGCTGGACGCCCTGGTAGTCCCACTGCACGCCGTAGTTGAGGCCGGAGTTGGCGTTGATCTCGACGATCTTCGTCTCGATGAGGACCTGGCGCGGGCGCTGGTCCATCTGCGAGATGAGGTTCTCCGTGGACAGCTGGCCCTCGAGGGAGTCGGTCACGATCAAGGTGTTCGTCTTGATGTCCGCGGTCGAGCTGCCGCCGCGGCCCTCGGCGGAGCGCACCGAGTCGATCGTCGCCTTGACCTCGGCGGCCTTCGCGTAGTTCAGGACGTAGACCTTCGTGATCGCCGTCGAGGTCGTGCGCTGCTTGGTGAGCTCGGCCGGGGTGATCACGCGCAGGATGTTGTCGCCGACCTGGTCGGTCGTCAGCTTCATCATCGACAGGGCGGTCCGGAACGCCTCGTTGAAGGGGACGTCCGTCAGATGCAGGGTCAACGAGCCGGAGACGTCGGGTCCGAAGACGATGTTGATCTTGGCCTTGGCCGCGAGGAGGCGGATGACGTCGCGGATGTCGGTGTTGTCGAAATCGAGCGTGACGATGTCGCGCGGCAGGCGGCTCATGATGTCCCGGAAGATGCGCCCTCCGGGCGCGCGCCGCGCGACGTCCTCGTCCTCGTCGACGGGGTCCTCGGACTTGGTCTTCGTGATGTCGGAAGACTGCGCGGAAGCCGCGAGTTCGGTGGTCATCGTCTTGTCGAGGCCCGCTCGGCGCATGGCCTGCGCGGCGGAGATGTTGCCGAGAGGCTTCGCCTTGGGCGCGGGTTCGGGCGCCGGCGCGGACGCGGCCGTAACGGGGACGTTCGCCGCCGGCGCGGCGGACGCGGGCGCCGGAGCCGGAGCCGCGGCGGCTGCCGCGCGCTTGGCGACGACGGGCTTGACGGCGGGAAGCTTGGGAGCGGGCGCGGCGGCGGGAGCCTTCGGGGCGGCGGCCGCCTCGGGCCCGTCGCCGACCGAGCCGACGATCTGCACGGACAGGCCGTACTTGGTCGTGGCGACCTTATAGCCGGCCATCTTGACGAGATCCATCACGACGCGGGTGATCAGGCGCGGCGACTTCTCGAACTGGCTCGAGCGCACGCCGGAGAGGAACGAGCCCTTGCCCTTGGCGGACTGGGTCGGCCCTTCGTGCTTGGTGTCGAGGAGCTCCATCACGAGGCGGGGAGGCGTCTGCGTCAGGAAGCTGTTGTACAGCACGGCGGTGCTGAGCTTGATCGTGACCATGTCGTCGGTGACTTCGACGCCCTGGAAGACGGCCGGAGCCGGGGCCGCGTCGGCCGCGAGCGCGGGGGCGACGCCCCCGGGGACCGCGAGGATGACGGCGAGCGCCGCGGACAGGGCCTTCTTCATCTGTTGATTGATCATAGATTCTCCGCGGCTACGGCTTCTCCTTTTCCTTTTCGTCCTCGCCGAGACGGAACACCTGGACGTCCTTGTCGAGCGTGACGAGCTCCACGGTCTTCTGCTTGAGCTTGATCGCTCCGGTGATGCCCGGGACCGCCTTGTTGCGTTCGTTGTAGAGCTTGCCCCCGCGCAGGAGGTAGGTCCCCCCCGTTTCCGCCGTGAACAGGGCGTAGTCGATCTTCGGGTCCTTCATGATGCCGCGCAAGGTCATGCCGTGGATGTCCACGACCTCGGGGCCTTCGGACTTCGCGTCCTCCCTCCGGACGGAGCGGGAGCCTCCCATCGCGGCGGGCAGGAAGGGATCGCGCACCCGGTCGCCCGTGTAGATGCTCGAGACCGTCTGGGTCGAGGTGCCGATCGGCATATGCGCGGACGCCGTCGAAGGCGCCACGGCTACAACGGAAACGTTCGCCGCCGGCGCGGCGAATGCGGGACCGGCCGTCGCAAGGAGTAAAACGAGGGAAATGGTCGTCATCCTTTATACTGGTAGGAGAGCAGGGTGAAGGTCACGATCATGTCTCCGGTCCCGTCCGCCGCCGGGTAGCTCACGTTGCTGATGTTGAAGATGCGTTCCTCCAGTGAAAGGGCGGCAAGGAACCGGCCGACGTTGTGATACGAGCCGCGCACCGCCAGCGGGTACTGCAGCTCGATGAAATAGGTCTGGCTCCTCATCGGCCCGGGCGCGAAGCTCTGGATGATGACGCGGTTCTTCTGCGCGAGCGCGGAGAGCGTGAGCAGGATGTCGGGAACGGACTTCGTCTTGGGCAGGCGCTTCTCGGCCTCGGCCGCCCGCTCGTTGAGGCTCGCGATCTCGGCCTGCAGGCGCTCGAGACGGGCCGCCTGCTGCTTGGCCTTCGCGATCTTGGCCTCGATCTCCTCGATCTTCGCGGCCGCCTCGGCCTTGGCCTGAGCGATCGGGAGCCAGAAGAACTTGACGTAGAGGCCGATGAAGACGACGAACAGCACGGCGCCCGCGCCGAGGTACTGCTGCTGCTGTTTCGTGAGCTGCATGGCCATGTTATTTGCTCGTGTACGTCGCCGTCATCCCGAAGTTGTACGACGTCCCGGACACGGTCACGGCCCCGAGCTCGATCAGGCCGAACTTGGGGTTCTTCTCCAGGGTCTTCACCCAGGCCGCGATGTCCTCGTTGGAGTTCGCGACGCCGCTGATGAGGAGCTTGATGGTGCCGGGCGTCACCGCCGCCGTGCCCATCGAATTGACCTTGATGCCCGCCGGGACCGAGCGGGCGAACTCGGACATGAAGATGGGGTAGAAGGCGCGCCCGAGCAGGAGGTCCTCGATCACGCCGAGACGCGCGCGCACGGCGGCAGCCGCCTTCTCGAGCTCCTCGACCTGCTTGACGACGCGGTCGAGACGCTTGAGCTCGGCCTCGTTCGTGGCGAGGTCCCTCTCCAGGGAACGCTTGCCGTACCAGTGCCCGAAGGAGACGAGGACGAGCACCAGGGCCATCAAGCCGCCGATGACGGACGCCTGGAGCAGCAGCTGGCGCTGCTTGGCCTTGGCGAGGATCTCCGCGGGTACGAGGTTGATCTTGATCATGGCGGCGCTATTCCCAGTCCCGGTTCGAACGGAGCGCGAGCCCCGCCGCGACGCCGAACGATGGGGCCAGGGCCTCCGGTACGGCGTCTCCGCCCTTGGCGAGCGTGAAGGGGTTGAGCGCGGACACGGGGACCTTCAGCTCCTGCGCGAGGTGCTTGTCGAGGTTCTTGAGGCGCGCGGTGCCGCCCGTGAGCATGATGCGGCCGATCGAGCGGTCCGGCCCCTGCGAAAGGTAGAAGTCGACGGAGCGGTGGACCTCGGCGACGAGGTCGCGCGCGACCTGGCCGACGGCCTGGGACACGCCGAGGCCGTCGCGATCGCCGTCGGCGAGGGCCTTCTCCTTCTCCGCGGGATCGACGAACACGCCGCGCGAGTGCTTGAGCTCCTCGGCCTTGGCGGCGTCGCACTGGAAGGCCTTCATGATCGCCTTCGTCATCGTGTTGCCGGCGATGAACATGTCGCGCACCACGCGCGTGACCCCGTTCTCTACGATCGACAGGTTCGTCACCATGTGGCCGATATTGAGGTAGAGCGTCGCGCCGGGGCCTTCCTTCGCGTCGCGGGTCTTCTCATGGACGTTCTCGAGGGCGAAGCTGTCCACGTCGATGATCGCGGGGGTCAGACCGGCGCCCTGCAGGATCTCGAGGCGCTGGACGACGAGCTCGCGCTTGGCCGCGACGAGCACGGTCTCCATCTTCTTCTGGCCGTCCTCGACGATCTCGCTGAGGATGTGGAAGCCGAGCTGGACTTCGTTGATGTCGAAAGGGATGAACGGCTCGGCCTCGGTGGCCAAGGTCGACATGAGCTCCACCTTGGTCAGGCGCGGGAACTTGACGTAGCGCACGATCACGGCGTTGCCGGACAGGGAGGTCGCGATCTCCTTGACCTTGACGCCCTTCTCGATGAAGAAGGCGCGCAGCGCGTTGATCACGGCCGCCTTCTTCTCGTCGGGACCCGCGTCCGCTTTCGCGCCGAGGGGCAGATGGCCCCAGGCCTTGAGCTGGTACACGCCGGCCTCGAGCTTGAAGTGGACGATCTTGACCGCATAGGAGCCGACGTCGATGCCGACGACGTCCTTGGGGCCGAGGAACATCTCGGCGAGCCCCTTGAGGGCTCCGAGCTTCTCCTTGACCTCCTCGATTTTAGGCATTTATCTCCTTAAAAATCACGCTCAACCGCCCAACCGGCCGATAAAAAAGCGCCGACGCCCCCCCGTATTCCCCGGGAGGTCGGACTCGGCGCGTTTTTTGTGCGGCACGGATTTATAACAGGTTTGCCAGTCATTGTCAAGGCCTGACATTTTAAGGGCCTGGACGCGCCCGTGCCCCGTTCACGCTATTTAGTACAATCTGAATATGAAGTCCCTGCTGTTCGACTATGGGGGGACCCTCGACGCCGATGGAACCACCTGGCTCGAGCGCTTCCTCCCCCTTTATAAGGAAGCCGGCTTGAACGTGCCTCAGGAACGGCTCGAGCGCGCCTTCTACGATTCGGACGACAACCTGCACGCCCGCCACGCGCTCAAAGGCCTGGACCTCGCGCAGACCGTGCGCTTGCAGGTCGAGGACGTCGTCAGAGCCGTGGCCCCGGAGCGGGGCGGCCTCATCGATCCCATCACGGACCGTTTCGTCGCCGACTGCCGCGGCCAGTTCAAGCGCCTGACCCCCGTGCTCGCCCGCCTCTCCGCGCGCTACCGGCTCGGCGTCGTGTCCAATTTCTACGGCAACCTCGACGGCTTGCTCGCGGCCGAGGGCCTGCGTCCTTACTTCTCGGTCGTGGCCGACTCCGGGGTGCTCGGGGTGATCAAGCCCGAGGCCGCGATCTTCCTCCACGCCGCGAAGGCCGTCGGCGCGGATCCGGCGGACTGCGTCATGGTCGGCGACTCGATCAAGCGCGACATGAAGGGCGCCGAAGGCGTCGGGATGAAGCGGGCCCTCATCTCGGCCGCCGACACGGCGCCCGACGCCGGCCAGGACTGGACCATCCGCTCGGTCGCCGACCTCGAGGCCGTCCTCGGATGAAGGCCGCGATCATCGCCGCCGGCGAGGGCTCGCGCCTGAGCCGTTTGCCCGCGATCAAGCCGATGATAATGATCGCGGCGAAGCCGCTCATCTATTGGGTGGTCGCCGGATTGCGCTCGTCCGGGTGCGAAGACATCGTCGTTTTGACGAACACGCGCGGGGGCGAGGTCGCCCCCTATCTCACGGCGGCTTTCCCCGACGTGGATTTCGATTTCGTGACGGCGGATACCGCCTCCTCTTTCGAGTCCTTCCGGCTGGTGTCCCTCCGGCTGGCGGAAACGGAAGAGGAGTTCGTGGTGAGCACTGTGGACGCCCTGATCCGGCCCGAGGACGTCGCGCGCTTCATCAAGGGATGCCGCACGGCGAAGGCGGCCGCCGGGCTGGCTTTAACATCACACGTCGACGACGAGAAACCCTTGTGGGCCGACACCGACGCGAAGGGCCGCGTAACGGCGCTGGGCGCTGACGCCAAGGATAAGAACGCCGTGACTTG